>JBGSXK010000141.1:0-3710 GCA_041751455.1 Anaerolineae bacterium | reverse complement strand
CAGTGCCAACACCTCATAACGCACCAGATAAGTACCCACACCCAGCAGCGCGGCCAGCAGCCATAACATCAGCACCACACGCATGACGGGTTTAGCGGATTTATACCAATAGCGGCTCAGGTCTTTTTCGCCACGCGCTTTTGCCCGTGCTACCTGTGCATCCTCGCGCAGCATCCGGTAAATGACGTAGGTGGCGAGAACTTGTGCAGGCAGCCCCAGCAGACCATGCAGTGTGGGCAGCAGATAACGGATGTTACCCGGCTGTGTGCTGACCCCTTCAGCGACATCAAAACGATAGGCAGCGAGCATCAGAAAGAGGATGAGCACCCAGTTAAACACTGTAATGGCAATCATGACATATTTGTGCTGCGGGCGGTGCATCCCGCGCCGAGCAAAGACATACCCGGCCAGCATGGACGGGATAATGAGCAGGATGTAAGCCAGCAGACTGAGATCAGACAGCAGGCTGGCACCTGTGCCCAGGAAGCCCTGCGGCTCTAAGTGCAGATTCATATTTTTCCTCCGGTGTGTGTGATGATTTATCCCTGAGACAGGTATAACACAGGCTGCCGAAGTGCGAAACTACCCTTTGTTGGAGAAATACACTCAGAAGCGATCTGAAAGGGGTGACGAAAGCATGTGGGCGGGTCTGCAACCCGCCCATAGAAGCAAAGGTTACTCGGAGAGTATGAGCACCAGACGCACCCGGTTCTGGCCATTTTCGTCGATTGCACTGGTGATAATGCCGCTGTCGATCAGGTTAAAGAGTGCCCGTACCTGGGCACTTTCGTCCGGTCTGGCAAACATCGTCACAATATCCAGGATAGGAGTCAGCCCATCCATATTGAGCCAGGCCAGATTGATCGCGTCGGGCACCACGAGTGCCTGCGCAGCGCGATAGGCGGGGTTAGCGGCCAGACCGCCATCTCCCGTGAGAATAGCCGTCACCGCGCTGCGGGTGCCCAGGGCAAAGACTTCATCATTCGCGCCTAGCAGCAGCTCGACGGGGAACCGCACCTCCGGTGTTTTGATGGTCAGCACACTGACCGCCGCGCCACCGATGCGCTCGCTAGTGACACCACTGGTTGGCGCGTTGGGGTTATCCTGCCCCCCTGCGCTGATTAATGCCGAAAGCTGGTTCAGGGTGCGCGTCAGCCCGGTAACGGTGTTTTGCGCGGCATCAGGATCGGTCACGGCCACCGCAAAGCCCACTTCGACAGGCATTTCAGTGGGCATACTGACGAATTGCGCCAGGTTGGGGTTGAGCGTGAGGAAAAGGGCGTAATCACCTGTCATCCAGGCCAACAGGTCGTCGCGCAGGTCTAATCCGGTGAAGGCGGTGAAGGCCTGTTCCATCTCTGCGATATTTTCTTCGACTTCTTCCACCGACATTTCACCGGTGGTTTCGGCCTGCTGGCGCAGGGCGGCCAGTGTGTTGTTCAGGTTAGCGTTAAAGTAGGCATTGAGATCGGTGCCCTGGATCATCAGCGGCGCATTGGCCGGGACACGGCGGGCGAAATCCGGGCTGATAGGTGAGAGGGCAGGCATGGAGAAACCCTGTCCCATCAATGCACTCAGATCACCCACACTCTGCGCCATGTCGATGGTCAGCGAAGTGTCGTTCAGGATGGTAAAACCCATCACCTGTGGCCCCAGACCACCCAAAAGCGGCCCGAACATATCCATCGCCTCGGCGGCTTCCGGGTCGTTGGCAGCGGCAGCTTGCAGCAGTGCGGCCAGATCAAGATAGAGCGTGGCGTTATAATCGGTCTCCGGCAGCAGCGCGAGTGCATCGTTGAAGGCGCTGTTATCGCGCAGCGACGTGGTGAGGGGGGCGCGGTGTGGCAGCATATCCCGTGTGTTGGTGAACAACAGCACCTCGTCGTTGATATAGATGCCTGCCTCAGAATCCGCCTGGGTATCGACGAGTAAGGTGTAATCCGCCTCATCGGTACGCGCTACATTGTCCTCCGGGATAATGCCCTCGAAGAACTCGACTGCCGCTGCCCGGTCTGTGATGCTGATGGCGAAATAGAAAGGTGCTTCGTCATCGTTCGAGCTGTCATCATCGGCCAGTAGTTCAAACGATGTGAGGCCAAACGAGGCGGTATCCCCCAGCCAGGAACGAACTTCACTCTGGAATGTACCTTCCGGGTTCGTCTCACGGATACCCTCGTCCAGCATTTCACGGAGCGACGTCGGCGGTATATCGTCGGGGAAGGCTGTGCGCAGGCGATCCAGCAACCCATCCAGTGTTTCGATAAAATCATCATCAATGCGCATACTGACAAAGATCGGTGTATCAGCCGGGAAATAGCGCCCCAGCGCGTTAAGGTCGGCAGGGGGCACAGCAAGCGCAGGTATGATACCCAGCAGCAGCGACAAAGCCATAACCAATACCAAAAGTGTTCTTTTCATGGTGTCCTCTCGTTCCAGGTGATTAGGGATCGGCTTTCAGAAGCTCGTTAAAAGCTAATTCACTATAACGCCATTCTGAAAAAAATGTTCCCTGTGATCCACAAGTGTTAATAATTTTTTACGCGCGAATGGCGGGTCGTCCTGTATCATGGATAAAGTGATGAATTTGAGGGCACAGTAAGCTTGTCGGGCAGCGATGGATAACGCGAGGGACAATCGAGAAGCGGTGCATAGCCCGGACTTACACACCGGGCAGATACGCTGGCTGGCGCTGGCGGGGATGCTGGCGCTGGGAAGCGTAGCAGTGGCGGTGCGCCTGCGGGGCAGGTTCGCGCCTCGTCCAGTCGTACTCACCCCTGAGGCAGAATTCCCCAAAGATGAAATTCTTCCCAGCCATGTGCCCGCCCAGGCCCCCCTGCCTGTCCATTCAGAGGCCGAAAACCTCTTTGCCAGCCGCTGGTTTCGCTGGGTGCTGTTTGTGGAAGTATTCATCGGCCTGACATGGATTATGCTCAATGTTCAGCCCCCCTATTCGACACTGCTGCTAGGGGGATTTACACTGGTCATTATCGGCGCTGTGCTGCGGCAGCATCCACGCAGCGCCACCATTCCCATACTGCGCCTACCCACTGACTTACAGCGCATCTTCCGTGCAGAGCGCATTTACCTCGCACGAGTGCTTATCCTGGCCGCTATCGGGCTGGTCATCGGCAGCACCTGGATGTTCCAGCCAGGCAGCCCGATGGAGGAGCTGCCCGCTGCCGCGCTGCTAATGCTGCTGGGCTGGCTGGTGCTGGCCGTCGCCATGTCACGTCCTATGCTGGACGAGGTGCCAGTGCCGCCGGAGGGACAGGCAGGCGAAAGACACAGGCCCGGCTGGCTCGGGCTGCTGCACACGTCGCTGACCACCAGCGGCTTGTTTTTGCTGCTGATCCTGATCGAGATTAACGCGGATTTCCTGAAGATCACGCCGCTGCAACACGCCAGCACCCATTTACAGTTCTTCCTGTTGTGTGCCGCTGTCCCGCTGATCACACTGGGCATCGGGCGGGTGGGGGCAGGGCCGAAGATCACACAGCCCACGCAGGAGATCAAACCCATTTCTTTCCCTGAGTCGGCTGCTGTGCCGCTGTCCCTGCTGGCGATCACGCTGCTGGCCTTGTTCCTGCGCTTCTGGGCGCTGGATGACGCGGTGCGCTTCTTCGTGGATGAAGTGGCATTTACTTCCGCGATTTTACGCATTCGTGTGGCGAACGAGCTGAAGCTGCTCGCGCCGATGGAGACTATTGCTG
>JBGSXK010000140.1:0-11552 GCA_041751455.1 Anaerolineae bacterium | reverse complement strand
CTGCCGCCGGGCATTCCTGCTCATGCTGCTGGCACTGCTGACACTGGCCGCGCTGGAGGCCGCCCGCACTCGCGTGGCTGTCGATCCCATCGCGCTCGACCTCGGCAGGCTGGCGGCGATTGTACTGGCGGCGGTGCTGTTTGTCCGCGTGATTGTGAATTTCATCCGCTGGCGCACCCGCCCCGATGAGCTTATCCGCATCTACGACCAGGGTTTCACATGGCAGCACGGCACAGAACAACACAAATACAGTTGGGGTAAGCTGGTTACGATCCGTGAAGGTGGACGTGGCTTGTACCTGGGGCAGCGCGCCCTGATGCAATGGGGTGCGCATGTGCTGACCCTGGACGACAAACAGGTATTGAAGTTCAAACCGCGTCATGGAGATATGCGTGCGTTTATTCGTGCTGTGCGTCCCTACGCCGCTGATGTGACTGGTACCCGCATGGGGCGCATTCTGCGGCAGGAAAAGCCTGTGCGTCTGCATCCCCGGCTGGTGGCCTGGCCGGGTGGGCTGGCCGTGGGCAAAAAAGAACTGCCCTGGGGTACGTTGGATATTGATCTTGAGCGCAGTCGTCTCATTATTCGTGCGCTGGACAGCAAGAATGGCCGTTATAAAACTGTACGTACGTATCCAGTCTCGGCGGTGGATAACGTAGCCGGCTTTTACGAACTGGCGACCACCACGATAGAAAACCACAGATGAAAGGGCTGAGCGATGCACAAAAAACATGTACTGAGTGTTCACCGCCTGCCCCGACCCTACCGGTTGGGATTGGCCGTGTTATGGTTTGCACCTGTCATAATCTTCTTTGGGCTGCTGGTAATGCGATGGGGGTTGAGTGCCACACTGCTTGATCTGCGTTTGCTGCTGCCGCTGCTGCTCATGGCGCTCCCGGCATGGTACGTGTGGCAGGAAGGGGTCGATGTGCTACCGGATGGTATCGTGCGCCGGATGCACATACAGCGTTATTATGCTTATGATGACCTCGATCACTGGGACTACGACTCCCATCCTGAGCGCCGCACTCTGACCGTATGGGACGCGCAGCGGCGTAAAGTGCTGGAATATCGCACCGGGCATCTCACCGATTGGCCTGCCCTGCGGCGCGCGCTGGACGATCATGTGCGCCCTGGCACTGACCCCAAATACTAACCGTAACTTTTTGCCACGTTTTCCGTCGTTATCCACAATCATACTTCTGAAAATGGAGGCATAACTTCATGGCTGTACGATCACTGGAAGCCACGACCCCGACCTTACCGCTAGAAAAAGCAGCGGCAACCGAGCTTCTGTTACGACCCTTCGCCAAGATAGAAATTGCTCCGCTGGTCTTTTTTCGTATTTTTTTCGGCACGGTGATGCTGTGGGAAGTCTGGCGTTATTTTGAATATAATCGCATACAGCGCTATTTCATACAACCAGAGTTCTTCTTCTCTTATTTCGGTTTTGAGTGGGTAAAGCCTCTGCCCGGCGACGGTATGATCTGGCTGTTTCACTTCATGGGAGCATTGGCGGTTTGCATCATACTCGGTATTGGCTTCCGGGTAGTGATGCCGCTGTTTTTCCTGGCGTTTTCCTATATGTATCTGATCGACAAAACATGGTATCTCAACCATTTTTATCTGATCGCCCTCGTCAGCTTTATCATGATTTTCCTGCCCCTGAACCGGGCACTGGCGCTGGATGCACTGATGCGCCCACGTCTGCGCGCGCTGACAGCCTCCGCCTGGACATTATGGCTTCTGCGGGCGCAGGTCGGCCTGGTTTACTTCTTCGGTGGCATCGCCAAGCTCAACGGCGACTGGCTGCAAGCCGAACCGATGCGTCCCTGGCTTTCACGCCGCACCGATTACCCACTCATCGGCCAGTGGTTCACTGAGGAATGGATGGTCTACGCCATGAGCTATGGCGGGCTGCTGCTCGATCTGCTGATCGTGCCGTTTTTATTGTGGCGGCGTACCCGCTGGCTGGCGCTGACGGTGGGCATATTATTCCACCTCATGAATTATCGCCTGTTCAATATTGGCGTTTTCCCGTGGTTCATGATCGGCGCGACGCTGCTGTTCCTGGAGCCAGATCGCTTTCGTGCGTTCATCCCGGCCCGCTGGCGCGCCCTGCCGCAGTCCGACGCATCTGCCCCCACTCATCTGAGGCGCGCACATTATATAATTATGGCGCTGCTGGCGGTCTATCTCACGTGGCAGTTCATTTTCCCACTGCGCCATTTCCTTTACCCCGGTGATGTCAACTGGACTGAGGAGGGGCACAAATTTTCATGGCACATGAAACTGCGCACTAAGAGTGGCGACGCGCGTTTCTTCGCCACCGACCCGACGACAGGCACCACATGGGAAATGGATCCCGCCTTTTTCCTGACCGCGCCACAGGTCGAGAAGATGCCCAGCCACCCGGACATGATTCTGCCGTTTGTCCATCACATGGCCGCCTACCTGCGAGATGAAGGCTTTCCTGATGTGGAAATTCGCGTGTGGGCAATGGCCTCTGTTAATAGTCGCAAACGTCAGTTGATGGTAGACCCTACTTTTAACCTTGCTAACCAGCCGCGCACCCTTACTATTTCACCCTGGATACTGCCCCTCGCCCAGCCACTCAGGGGGGAAAATCATGTACTGCTCATCGCTAACCGGGGAGAGGATCACCTGCTGCTGATCAATATGGCGCGCAATACGTTTCCACTGGAACGGCTGCGATTAGATCACGATCTGGGTACGCTGAATGGCACAGACTGGGGCATCACGGCACTGGAGGAAGCTGCCTGTGTGGTCGCCCGGCCGGCCACCAGCAGCACCCAACCGACACTGATCTGCAACCAGGAAAGTGCACCTCTGCTGCTCGACACCACCCCCTGGAACGCGCCGTTTGACGTGTATTTCGACGATCTGCACCTCACCCGCTGCGACAGCGCGACCTGTGTCGTCAGTGTGCCTGTTACCAGCCATCAAGGTTATAATACAGGCGAGGGTAATGTGGAAATTGAAGAATGACCCCGATCAAGGGGAATTTATTGAGCAGAAATGGTTGCGAACAGGTCGTTACTTAACAGGTGCTAAAGATCGTGAGGATCAAGTTTGAGTGAAAAAGTGACTCTGCTGGAAAATAAGCGCATTGTGCTGGCCGTGACGGGCAGCATTGCCATATACAAAGCCGTTGATTTTGCCAGCAAGCTTACACAGGCGGGGGCGCTGGTGGACGTGATCATGACCGAATCTGCGCAGCGTTTTGTCACCCCGCTGACCTTTCAGTCGGTAACAGGCCGCCCCGTTTATACCGACCTGTGGCAGGCTGACAGCAGTGGTGGCCTGCTCACACACATCGCCCATGTGGGGCTGGGAGAAGGTGCAGATGCGCTGGTGATCGCCCCGGCCAGTGCGCACACGCTGGCAAAACTGGCTGCCGGGTTGGCGGATAACCTGCTGACTGTCACCGCGCTGGCGGCACGCTGCCCTTTGTTGATCGCTCCAGCGATGGACGGCGGCATGTACCAGCATCCAGCGACCCAGGCCAATCTGCAAACATTGATCCAGCGCGGGGCATATCTCATTGAGCCAGAAGAAGGGCGTTTTGCTTCCGGGCTGGTGGGCAAGGGCCGTCTGCCGGAGTCTCCGGCTTTGATCGGCCACTTGCGGCATGTGCTGGGTAAAACCACTGGCTCACTGACCGGGCGTAAAGTTGTGGTCAGCGCGGGTGGGACAAGTGAAGCGCTAGACCCAGTGCGTTACCTTACCAATCGCTCCAGTGGCAAGCAGTGTTACGCGCTGGCGCAGGCAGCACTGGACGCGGGTGCTGAGGTCGTGCTGGTGAGCGCGGCGGAGGGTTTGCCCGTGCCTGCCGGGGCCCAGATCATTAAGGTCGAATCTGCTGCGGATATGCTTGCGGAAGTGCTGCAACACAGCGCGCAGGCCGACGTGCTCATTATGGCTGCAGCGGTGGCTGATTTCCGCCCGGAGACGGTGGCCGAGCAAAAGATCAAAAAAAGCGATGATCACACCGGGCTTAACCTTCAGCTAGGGCGCACGGCGGACATCCTCATGGCAGTGCGAGCGCAGCGCCAGGTGGTAGGTTATCCGCGCATATCTGTTGGTTTTGCGGCGGAAAGTGAAAACCTGCTGGCGAATGCCCGTGCAAAGCTGGAACGTAAAGGTCTGGATTTACTGATCGCCAATGATATCTCTGCACCCGATGCCGGGTTCGCGGTAGATACAAACCGGGTCACAATTCTGGATGCACAGGGCAACCAGCAGCCGCTGCCCCTCGCCAGCAAGTCTAAAATCAGCGAAGCAATTATAGAGAAGGTCGCGTTACTCCTGGGTAAACTTTAAACCGTGCCCGCACAGGCCGCTCTCTAACCGTATCTGACCTGATAATGCATAGGTTTTCTATACTGGGCAGCAGCCGTTTATCGGCTGTTGACTCATTTCTTCCCTTCAAAATACTTTGAATATTCTTACCAGTACATCAGGGGCGGGCTGGATTGCAACGCATTTTGCATTACAATGATCTTTTTCCCAAATTATGTGCATTTGGGATATGTGGATAACAAAACTCCATGACCGACCTCAATGATCTTTACCGGATTGACAATTTTAATGATACCTTTGCGCTGGGACATTACGCGCGGGTGCTGGACGCGCTAGATCGGCGCAGTGGCAGCAGTGTGGCATTCAAAGTGCTGCGCCCAGAACACCTCGCACCCGACGGCGAGGTACGCTGGGAATACCGGGCTTTCGCCAATGAGGCCAATTTACTCATGAAACTGGCAGGCAGCCAGCATATCGTTGATCTGGTGGATTGTGGTTACCTGGAACATCCCGGCGAAGCGCCTGGGCAGGGGGGAATCTCGGCCTTTCAGCGCGATGTACTTGGCTTTATCCGCGGTATGGAGCGTTATGCCGAGATGGGCTGGCGGCCTTACCTGGCGCTGGAGAACCTGCCACGCACTCATAACCTGTTTTATCTGATGCGTTCTACCCAATCCAGCACTCGCTGGCGTTTACCCAGTGAGGAAGGGCTGGCACTGGCACAACAGTTCGGCATTATGCTGCAACTGGCACACAGCCAGGGCGTGGTCTATCTCGATCACAAGCTGGAACACGTTTATTGGGACGGCCAACAGCTTCGGGTGATTGATTTCAACAGTTCGCGCCAGTTGGAAGGTGAGCCGCACTCCCCTACTAATCAGCAGTATTATCGTATGGACCTGCACAACCTGTGTGTAGGCATCCTCTATCCTATCTTTACCGGGCTTTCGCCACAGAAAGCCACCCTGCGCCCACAGCCGGGCACCTGGCGCGATGTCGAAACCCGTTATCAGGATATCTCGCAGCTTGATTTTGGGAGTGAGCCGACCCTGAGCGAAGGTATCAAGCAGTGGCTCCAGCGTGGCGCAGCCGGCCAGATAGACAATGTGGAGGATTTCATGAGCAGCCTGGGCGAGGCCGCAGTAGAACATGGCTGGGATTTCCCCGGTTACTACACCACGCCCAGCAGTCGGGATTCACGTACTCAGCTTCGTGCCGGGCTGACACGGCTGCGCAAAGGACAGGAACAGCTCCGTGAAGCGCGTGATCTGTTCCGCGAAGCCGCCATCCAGGAGGGCATCACCGAGGACCTGGAAGCCGAACTGCGACGGCTCGTGAAGTCGGTCAATGACATGCTTAATCATCGGGTGATCCCCTAGGCCATGATCTTATTCAGGATAAGTTCCTTATGAAAAGCCCTGAGTGAGCGCAACTTTTTCACGTTTTTCAGGTCGTTATAGGCAAAGCATGTCAAAAAGCCCGCTGACCGAGAGGAACGTGATCGTGCCTAAGATACTGATTGTGGATGATGAAACGGATTTCCAGGCATTGATGGAAATTATTCTGGAGCGAGCAGGCTATGAGACACTGGCAGCCGCTGACGGGCTGGAAGCACTGGCACTGACGCGCCAATACCGCCCTGACCTGATTCTGGCGGATTATAATATGCCGCGTATGGACGGCGGTGAGTTATGCCAGCATATCAAGAGCAACCTGCTGCTGCGACATATCCCGGTCGTGCTGCAAATAGCCGCTGGCAGTCATTTGCAGCAACACTGGCGCGAACTCGGCGCGGACGCGGTCTTACTCAAACCAGCCTCACGCCGCAAAATCCTCGAACTTGTCGCGCATCTGCTGGGAATTGAAGCGCCAGTGCTGCGTATCATGACAGGCGTGCTGCCCGACAGCCAGTCCCCGCGGACAGTGTTCTCATGGCCTCCATACGAGGCGGGTCTTTAGACTGCCGTCCTGCGTCACCCGGCGGAAACCGCCGCCATCAAAATCCATCACATAGATGTCAGTCTGCCCTGGCTCTGCTGAGATAAAAGCGATTTGCTGCCCATCCGCTGACCACTGTGGTGTTTCACGGAAGCGTACATCACTATCAGTTAAGTGACGCAGGCTGCGCCAGCTTCCGTCATACACCGAAATCCCCCAGCGCCCTTCACGATAGACCATTACCGGCAGACGTGGAGGCAGCATGACAGGTAAGGATTGTGAGGATGGTGCAGGCAGTTGGAGGACCCGCCCACTTTCCAGTTCCACACTCAAAATCAGGGGATTCAGCCGTGATCGCGCCTGAAAGATCACCTGTGTACTATCGTCTGACCAGCGCGGATTGTACTGATTGCCGGGCACATGCGGCGCAAGCGGACGCAGACCGCGACCCTCTGCTCCCATGACGTAAATCAGACTCTTACCTTCCTGGCGTGATTCAAAGGCCATATAGCGGCCATCGGGCGACCAGGCAGGCTGGGTATCAATATGATGTTCAGGTTGACGAGTAAGATTATGGGTCAGGCGGTGACGGGTATCGAGAAGATACAGATCGGCGCTTTGGGTGGAGCGCACTTCGTAGACCAGTTGGCCACCTACAGGCAGCGCATGGCCGAATGCCAGCGCCAGCAGCACAAGCAGGCAGTGCCCTGCCAGCACAGCACCACACCACCGTGCCCACTGTTTTGCGCCACGCATCCCGCCTCTGCCTCCATCGCCATCAAACGTTGACCTCGACCACAGCCGGACTGCTGTACTGACGGATCAGTTTTACCATTTCGGTCAGCTCTGACTTCAGATTACGGCTCCAGCGCAGATCAAACCACAGTTCACCCCCCAACTGCGCCAGCAGCACATGCCCGGCATCCCCATTCATTACTGCCGGGAGGATAGGCACCTGATGACGCGCGGCCTGTTCAATCGCCAGGCTGACCCAACGCGATGCGGTGCTGTTGGGTGTCAGGATCAGGACCATGCAAGCCGCACTACGCAAATGCCGTTCAAAATCACTTTCCCAGGCGGGAGAGCCGGGGGTCAGGGTATGATCCGGCCAAGCACTCACACCATAGAGGCGCAGCGCAGTTCGCAGGCGGCGCGCCCGGTAAACGTCGGAAAAACTGTAACTAAGAAAAACATGATTGGTCATGGGCAGGATTCCGCTTTTGTTCAATAATAACGCAAAATATGCTATTCTTAGCACGTTCTCATGAATAAAGAACGTCGATATGCTCGAATTTGCCTGCCACACCTGGGCTTTTAATGATCTCACCCTGCCAGAGGCACTCGGCACGATTGCCCGTCTGGGCTTTCGTTATGTTGATATTGGCAGCGGGGCGAACTTCAACGCGGCGCGCGCCGCCGCGAACCCCAAAAAGGCTGCTGCCGAGATCAATGAAGACCTGCGCAGCTTTAACCTGCAACTCAGCGATCTGTACCTGATGCTGCCGCGTATCTCACTGGCTGACGAAGAAAAGCGCGAGAAAGACCTGGAACTATATACTACCCTGCTGCCCTTCGCAGCAGCGCTACATACACCCGGCATCACACTCTCACCAGGGCTGGTGCAGGCCGCCGATGCTGACCCGGATGCACAGGATCGCACTATCGCCGCCTTGCAGCAGATGGTCCAGCAGGGGCAGGAAGTCGGGCTGCGCGTAAGCATCGAGCCACACCTGGACTCGATGGCACACACGCCAGAGGCTGCGCTCAAGCTGGTGAACGATGTACCAGGGCTGGAAATCACGCTGGATTGGGCACACATGATTTGCCAGGGCTTCAGCCAGGACAATCTGCGCCCGCTGCTGCCGCATACGCGCCATGTGCAAATGCGGCAGGCGGCCAAAGGTAAGTTGCAAACTCCACTGGACAAAGGGCAGATTGACCTGCAAAGCGTAGTTATGGATTTAAACGCCGCAGGTTACAGCGGTGTGGTCTGTATTGAGTATATGAACACCCCCGGCTGGCATGGCATGGTGGCGGTGGATACGTTGAGTGAGAGCGTTCGCCTGCGCGATACCCTGCGCGCGGCACGAAATTCTGTTCAGGGCACCCCATAATCTATACGACGGAGACCCAACTGATATGACCCAACCCACAATTATTCATCTTGTCCGGCATGGTGAAGTACATAACCCGGATGGGGTGATTTATGGACGTTTGCCTGCTTTCCGCCTGAGTGAACGCGGACGCGAACAGGCGAAGGCCGCCGGAGAAGCCCTGCGCGACAGACCACTGGCTGCGCTGTTCAGCAGCCCACAACCGCGTGCCCAGGAAACAGCGGGCTTTATCCAGGCAGGTCACAACGGACTGCAAATTATTACTGACACGCGCATCGATGAGATTCACAGCCCTTATGAAGGCCAGCCCACCAGCCTTTTTGACACGCCGGATTTTGACCTGTACCACGATGTACAGCCCCCTTACGAACTGCCGCCTACACTGCTGGCACGTACCCGTGACTTTATCGCCCAGATGCGGATCGATTACGCCGGGCGGCAAATCGCCGCCGTCACGCATGGAGATATTGTGGTCTTTATGTTCCTCTTTGCTCAACAGGTTCCCATCGAATCGCGCGAGAAGTACCGACTTTCAGAATATGGTCTGCCAGAGCGCTATCCGGCCACGGCTTCAATCTCCACTTTCAGTTACCAGACGGATGACCTGGATGAAGTGCCACTTTACAATTACCAGCGTCCCTATCCTGACAGCCTGTTAACCTTCAAAGCGCCGCGTTAATCGCGTACAGCCCATTTCTCTTCAGCAATCCCCGCCTTGAAGTTTTCCCAGCGCGCCAGCATGAACAGGAAATCGGACAGGCGGTTGAGATAGGGCACCACATGCTCTCCCAGAGTCTCTTCCTCCGCCAGAGCGACAGCCAGGCGCTCTGCGCGGCGGCAAACCGTTCGTGCGACATGCAGTTGTGCTCCCGTTACACTGCCACCCGGCAGGACAAAATGCTTCAGTGGCGGCAGTTCAGCGGACATCTCGTCAATGCATGCCTCCAGCCAGGCAATGGTGCCTGCGTCCATGCGCACCACCCACTCGCTTTTTGCGTTAAGCGGGGTCGCCAGGTCCGCGCCCAGGTGGAAAAGCTGGTGCTGCACCCGGTTGAGCCAGTTATCGCCATCAGGCTGGCCTGTGCGCACCACGCCCAGCAGCGAGTTGAGTTCGTCTACCGTTCCATAAGTCTCTACACGGAGGTGAGTCTTACGCACTCGTCCGCCGCTGAAGAGGGCTGTCGTGCCATCATCACCTGTTTTGGTATAAATTTTCATACCACACCTTTCACCCTTGATAACCTAGAACTTGTGTGCTATCATTATACTTGTGCGGAAACGCACGGAAAGCTCCTTTTCCACCAAGCGGGGATGTGCTGACGACACATCCCCGTGACTCTAAAATGGACATCCTCTGGTAAATTCACCAGAAAAGATTACACTAGAATGAATGAGAAAGCCACCGGGGAGCGTTTAAGAGATGGCAAAACGCAAAGAAAAAATTGAGGACTCAAATGGGCTGTTCGGCCATGATGAGGGCAAGCTAAAAGCGCTGGACGCGGCACTGCAAGACCTGACCAAGCGCTTTGGTGATGGCGCGATTATCCGCCTGGGCGATGCAACTCATCTTTCCATCGAGGTCATCCCCAGTGGATCGCTGGGGTTGGATATCGCGCTGGGTGTAGGTGGTATTCCACGTGGACGCATCACCGAAATCTACGGGCCAGAATCCAGTGGTAAAACCACCCTGTGCCTGCATGTCATTGCGGAGGCACAGAAGCGCGGCGGTCTGACCGCATTTATCGATATGGAACACGCGCTTGACCCCACTTATGCCGTGCGCGTGGGTGTTGATATGAACACGCTTTATGTTTCGCAGCCGGATACAGGTGAGCAGGCGCTGGAAATTACTGAGGCGTTGGTGCGCTCTGGTGCGCTGGATGTGATCGTCATCGACAGTGTAGCCGCGTTGGTGCCGCGCGCAGAGATCGAAGGTGAGATGGGCGACAGCCATGTCGGTTTGCAGGCGCGCCTCATGAGCCAGGCACTCCGCAAGCTCTCCGGTGTCATCAAGCAATCTAATGTCTCTGTGATTTTTACTAATCAGATTCGTGAAAAAGTCGGCGTGATGTATGGCTCTCCCGAAACGCAACCAGGAGGGCGCGCGCTGAAGTTTTATGCCAGTGTAAGGCTGGATATTCGTAAGACTCAGGGAATCAAACAGGGTGGCGACACCATTGGTAATCAGGTACGGGTGCGCGTGACCAAGAATAAGGTTGCACCGCCTTTCCGTGAAACCGAATTTGACATCATGTTCTATGAAGCTGGAGCTGGTGTCAGCAAGGTAGGCGAAATCCTTGACCTGGGGGCTGAGCTGGGCATTGTGGAAAAGCGTGGCGCCTTCTATCGTTACAACGATGGCTTACTCGGCCAGGGGCGCGAAAACGCCAAGCAGTTCCTTACGGAGAATCGTGAAATCGCCGATGAAATCGAAGATGCTATCCGCGCCAATTTTGGGCTGCCCACGCTGGTCAGCATGGGGGCCGTCGTGACCCCGCCTGCGGAATAACCTTCTCCTATCAAACTGATGCTCACAGGGCACGGCAGACCGCCGTGCTCTTTTTGTTTACCTGCGAGTGGAACTTTTTATCTTATACTATCTTTGTGTTCACCTATCGAAGGATCATCCATGTCGCTCCTGCCGAGGAATAACCCTGTCCTGCGCGCTGAACTGAAACACCAGCAGCACGTCATCCACACCAGCCGTGCCGGGCGGGGTTGGATCCTGCTGGCGCTGGCGATGCTTGTCCCGGCCTTTATCGCCTCGCTTATCTATGTTATTGAGGCATTTACGGGTCTCACTCTTATGGATCGGACTGCAACTGCACCCACAGACCCCACAACCCTGCTGGCGGTGCTGCTGCTGACAATGAATTTTGCCCTCTATGTCGTCGTCACGCTGATTACAATGGGATTGGCGGCCAGCAGCATCGCCAGGGAGCAGGAGGCACATACCTGGGAGAGCCTGCTGCTGACCACACTCGATGCCCGCACAATTATCCTGGGCAAATGGTGGGCTACTCTGCGCGCGCTGTGGGGCGATCATATCATGGTCGGCTGGCTGCGCTTTGGGCTGTTTGCTTACTTCGCCGTTGAAATCACGACCAGCACGGATATGACCCGCTTAAGCCCGCCGATTCTCTCTTTGCTGCTGGCCTTCGGTTTCATCGCCGTCTA
>JBGSXK010000139.1:0-13147 GCA_041751455.1 Anaerolineae bacterium | reverse complement strand
TCAGCGAGTGACGGTCACGCGGTATGATTGTGCGAACATCAATCTGAGTCATGATTTTCTCCTTTATATGGATACTGCGAACTTTGAGAAGCCGCGTAGCCTCCAAGAGGTTTAACACGCGGCCAGATGACGATGACGAAGAGGGCTGTGGCGCTAAGTACCGCCAGATGCCCCATAAGCGAGATAAGGTCGTGTGACCACCACGTGCCTGAGGCGGTCAGTATAACCCCGCCGTTGAGCAGGCCAAAACTCCACCAGCCAAAATCAACCCTGCCATAACGCTGCTCACCGCTAAAACGCGGCAGCGTCCAGAAGGCGATGCCCATCACAAACTGCATCGTCCAGCCGAAGATCATCAGCGCGACATGGGGGGCGAGCAGTTTCCATGTCCAGCCATAAATCGGAACGCCTTTATGGTGCAGGATGAGTGAGCCGAACAGGAAGCCAATGCCCATGTGCATTAATGCTGCTCTGATGAGCCACACACTCAGTTTTGGCATCCTTAGCGCTCCCGGATACGACCCCAGCTATTCAGGATGAAACCCCACCCAGCCAGCAGCAGGCAAAGGGAAGCGACAGCCAGTGTCCAGCCTAAGCCAGCCTGTGGGGCGAGTACCATTGCCGGCTCACCAAGGGCACGCAGCAGCATCCCCACATTGAGCAGGATGAGGACTGCCCAGCCGAGTTTCTCGCTGCCGCGGGGTTTCTCTTTTGACTGCTTTGGCAGCATCCAGTAGCCCACCCCCATGATAAGCTGCGTTACCCAGCCGATGAACAGGAAATGCAGGTAGACCGGACGGAGTACCTGTAAGCTGGCTGGCCAACCCATGACAGGCTGCGCCAGCAGCAGCGCACCCAGGGTCAGCCCTACGACGAAGTACACCATCCCGATTTTGATAAACCAGCGTGACAGCATGGGCATTTACGACTTCCTTATCCTCTTTGCTTATGCTTCACGATTCAATGGGATATCCCGGCAGCACCGCTGCAAAGCTTAGCATGGAGCCGGGCGGCTTTGCCTGATGACTCTTCTCAGGATAGAGGATGGAGGCGAATTTGTATTTAAGCTGGATTAAAAGCGGGCAATGGCAGCACTCAGGTCTGCTCCCATCCTGTGGAGAGCGTGTCACGTTCGGTGGGGGACGATGAGTTTTTTGAAAGCGCGGTTGTAGGGTTTGAACGCCAGGACGCGGAGACAAAAGAGATTTTAAACACAAAGGTTCTGAGAAGTCTTGCCGTCTGTGTATGCTAGTTTATAATCGTTTTTACAATGAGTATTTGAGGCCATAAAGATGCGCCATGTGCTGCTGTATCAGGATGAGGATGGGGTCTGGATTGCTGAAGTGCCGAGTTTGCCCGGCTGCGTAAGCGATGGAGCGAGCATCGACGAGGCACTGACGAATATTGATGATGCGATAGAAGGGTATATCGCGTCCCTCAGAAAGCATGGCGACCCTGTTCCTGATGAACCCAATGATATGATCGTGGTGCGTCGTGAGCAGGTTGGCTAATATCTCATCACATGAAGTTATAAGCGCTTTAGCGAATATCGGTTTCTATCTTCAACTTTTGTGATTGATTATCCCTCACTTCCCGCCACCCGTGCCCTTACAATCCGAATCCCCTCAAATGCCTGCAATTTCCCCTCCCGCCGCAGTTCAACCCGCACCAGATCAACATACAACTGCCGATAGGCATCCGCAGCCTGTTCCAGTCTACGACGCTCTTTTTCCTGTTTTTGGGCGAGGCGGTAATACAGAGTTGCTACGACTAGGGCCGAAGCACGGGCACGGTCAAGGTCAAGGGCACGGTCAAGGGCAAGGTCACGGGCACGGTCAAGGGCAAGGTCAAGGGCACGGTCAAGGGCACGGTCAAGGGCACGGGCAAGGACAAGGTCACTGGCACGGTCAAGGGCAAGGTCACGGGCAAGGGCAAGGGTACGGGCAAGGTCACCGGCACGGGCAAGGTCACCGGCACGGGCACGGGCAAGGTCAACGGCAAGGATAAGGTCACGGGCAAGGTCAAGGGCAAGGGCATGGTCAAGGTCAAGGTCATGGTCAAGGTCAAGGTCATGGTCAAGAGCAGGGGCACGGTCGCGGGCACGGGCACGGGCAAGGTCACGGTCACGGACAACCTGTACCCTGATGAATTCTGCCAGATAATTCTCACTATACGCTTTGACCGCAGGCGTTCTTAAACGGAACTCCCGCCCATCTATATGCCACCAGCCAATGCTGCTATTCGCTTTTTCTTCCACTTCACCCGGCTGCGGCAGCCGGAAGCGCCAGCTTGCACCACGGCTGCGGACGCTTAACCACAGGCAAAAAGCCTGTGCGTCCCCCCCTCGCACACCCACCACTGCTTTCGTCCCCTCCCCCTGTGGATACGCATACCCTCCCCAGTGGTCGGGCTGGTAATACTCACCCACTGCCCGTTTTTCATCCAGAAAAAGCTGGTACTCCGCGTGGGTGATAAAACCGTCACCGAATCGGCTTTCATCCACATACAGATCATCATGGGTGCGTGTCATGCGGCTCAGGCGCAGCGCCAGCAGCGTCTCCCCGGCCACGCGCCGCCGTTCCGCGTCCGGGTCATCTGCCCATTTCTCTAATACCGCCTCCACCGCTGCACGCGCCTCTGGCTGCACTTGCAGCGCTTCTTCCAGGCACTCCGCCGCCAGCGACAGCGCCGTAATCGCCAGCGGTTCATGCGTCAGGCAGGCGCGGATGATATTCGTGGCATCATTGCGGGCGCAGTACAGCCGGATCGTTTCGTGCCACCAGCTTTTTTCCACCTGCCGCATCAGTTGATGCTCCAGCGTATTTTCCTGGATGTGCTGCGCGGCCAGGTATTCCTGAAAAGTCAGATGGGCAAAGCCATAAACGCCGTTTTCCCGTTCCAGCAGCAGACCACTGCCATCCTCTACCATCTTCAGAAATTCGCCCGGCTGCCCCTCAGGGCTGACCAGACTCAGGGGTTCCTGAATGATTTTTCGGGCAGCTTCCAGCGTAATTTCACGGGTTTCGCCCTCCATCA
The DNA here is from genome assembly GCA_041751455.1 of Anaerolineae bacterium. Lineage (GTDB taxonomy): Bacteria > Chloroflexota > Anaerolineae > Aggregatilineales > Phototrophicaceae > JAIOHN01. Next base: position 10,111 of record JBGSXK010000139.1, on the reverse strand, counting down.
TGGCATAGGCCAATGGTTGCAGCACGCGCATTTTTTGCGCCGGGGTCAGCGTGTCCTCCACACCATAAGCTGCCCGCCTCTTCCCCAGGAACACATCACAGATTTCCGCGTAAAGCTCCACCCGCCGCCCCGGCAGTGAACTGCGAAAACGATGCACACTGGCGATCAGCGTCAGCAGCAGCGGGTTTACCGCCAGATTAGAAAGCGCTGGCGAATTGTGTATCCGCCGCAGCAAATCCCTTGCTCCGGTTTTTGCATCCTCCCGCACCCCTGCATCATCTTTCTGCTGGCTCATCATCTCATTGGCAAGATACCAGTTGTGGACAAACTGCTCCTGCTGTGTGCGGTTAAAAGCCTGCACCTCCAGCGTGGATACCCCCGCCAGCGGGTTGCTCTGGTAGCCCCCAGGACGCGATGTAATCAGGAAACGGCATTGGGTATATGTTTCCATCTGCCCTTCAATCCACCGCCCCACCTTTTTACGCTTTTCCGGGTCGGCCACTTCGTCCAGCCCATCCAGCATAATCAGGCAGCGTCCATCCCGAAGCTGCCGGGTAAACCAGCCTTCTGGTGGGGCGTTCACTTCCTTATCTTTAAAGGTATTTTGAATCAGTTCACGTAAGGTCACATCGGGCTTTTCAGCAATGGCATCAGCATGATTTCGCATGTATAGCAGCACAGGCAATTTTTTAGGGATTTTTTCTCCACGGGCGAACTTGCGCTGACAAAGAGATAAAACCATGAAGTGCAAAAGCGTTGTTTTACCGCTGCCCGGCGGCCCAACGATAACCAGATTGCTGAGCTGGGGATTATTCACAAACTCCCAGATGCCATGCTTACCCTCACTCAACGCTTTGGGCACTGCAATTGGATTTCGAGTGCTTTCTGCGATTGCACGTGGTGCGACTCGCAGTTGCACAAATACCCGATGCAGTTCCAGTGTGTAAGGTCCCTCCGCGCTGATGCCCTTCACATCAAAATTACGGGTGCGGTAAATCATCTGTTGCAGATACGTGCGCTGGTAACGGTTAAAGCGCTGCGTAATATCCAGCGCCGTATTATCCATCAGGTTGTTCAGCACCCGCTGTCCCACCCCCGTGATAAAAGTGACCAGTAGGGTCAGAACAGCAAATGCCCCCGCCAGCAGCACCGCCCTGGCCGGGTCATTCTGGCCGATAGCATTAACAATCTGGCTGCCAAGTGCGGGCACACTCACCAGAAGGTATACAAAGAATGCACCTGTTGCCACTCTGTCCTGCAGCATAAACACTCTTTCAGTGGGTTTGTTATGAGCCACACAAAAGCTGTGTCAGTTTTGCAAAATTAAGATAAATTGCTAACTATAAATGTAGCACAGATTAACTGACTTTACTTCAAAAATAGGGACATCTGTCCACCTTTTTATGAGGGGGTTCGTGGTAAGCTGGCAAGAGCAGCTTAAAAATATGCGAGGAATCCATCAGGGCATGTATAATTTTCTTGCCGTTGCCGCCGCACCCCCCTCGGCGGCAGCAGCAAGCGCGCAGTTACCCCTCTTCCCACCCCTTCGCCCGCTCGACGGCGCGCTGCCAGCCTGCGTAGAGGGTGTCGCGCTGGTCTGCGGACATGCCCGGCTCAAACGTGCGCTCGACCTGCCACTGCTGCGCGATTTCATCCTGTGAAGCCCAGAAGCTCGTTGCCAGCCCGGCCAGATAGGCCGCGCCGAGGGCGGTCGTCTCCGTCACGGCGGGACGCTGGACAGGCACATCGAGAATATCGGCCTGAAACTGCATGAGGAAGTCGTTGCGTACCGCGCCACCATCCACACGCAGCGTTTGCAGGTCAATGCCAGAGTCGGCGCGCATCGCGTCGGCCACGTCGCGCGTCTGGTAGGCGATGCTTTCCAGCGCGGCACGGGCGATATGGGCACGTCCGCTGCCACGGGTGAGGCCGACAATCGTCCCGCGGGCGTACTGATCCCAATGGGGCGCGCCGAGGCCGACAAAAGCGGGCACCAGATAAACACCGTCGCTGCTGGTGATGCTCTCGGCCAGCGCCTGCGTCTCTGAGGCGTCCCTGATGATCTGCAATTCGTCGCGCAGCCATTGGATGGCCGCGCCTGCGATGAACACGCTGCCTTCCAGCGCGTACTGTTCACGCGCATTTTGCAGCTTCCAGGCGGCGGTGGTCAGCAGGTTATTGTGCGACTCCACTGGTGTATCGCCGGTGTTCATTAAGAGGAAGCAGCCCGTGCCGTAGGTGTTTTTCGCCATGCCGGGCGTGTAACAGGCCTGGCCGAAGGTGGCGGCCTGCTGGTCGCCCGCAATGCCCGCCAGCGGGATCGCGCCGCCAAAGAGGGCGGGGTCGGTTTCGCCATAAATCATACTGCTGGGGACGACCTGCGGCAGCAGCGACATGGGGATATTGAGGCGCTGTGTAATGGTGGTTGACCACCAGTTTTTGTGGATGTCGTAGAGCATGGTGCGGCTGGCATTGCTCACGTCGGTGATGTGCAGCCTGCCGCCTGTGAGCTTCCATATAAGGAAAGTGTCAATCGTGCCGAAGGCTAACTGGCCGCGCTCGGCTTTTTCACGCGCGCCGGGGATACGATCGAGCAGCCAGGCGATCTTCGTGCCGCTGAAATAGGCATCGGTGACGAGGCCGGTTTTGGCGCGAATGGTCTGGTCGAAACCCTCGGCTTTAAGCAGGTCGCAGAACTGCGCGGTGCGCCTGTCCTGCCAGACGATGGCATTATAAATGGGTTCGCCCGTGTCCCTGTCCCAGAGGATGGTGGTTTCGCGCTGGTTGGTGATGCCGATGGCGGTGATGTCTCCCGTCGTCAGCTTCGCGCTGGCCAGGGCTTTCTGCGCGACGGTGTACAGTGTCTCCCAGATGTGCGCCGGGTTATGTTCCACCCAACCGGGGTGGGGGTAGAGCTGTGGGAATTCCTGCTGCGCCGTGGCGGTGATGTGTCCGGCGTGGTCGAAGATGATCGCGCGGGAAGAAGTGGTGCCCTGGTCGAGAGCGAGGATGTAGTCGGCCATTGGTCTTCCTTTAAAAGATGACAGCTATCAGGTGTCGGGTTCTTCTGATATTTCGGTTTTGTCTTCACCCCAGGTCATAATGCCTCGGATGCGCTCAAGAGTCACAGGTTGAGCCGGTAGGGTTTCCGGCAAAGCGATCTGCAATCCAACCGACCGTCATGATGCCGGATTCGTCTGCCGCGTCGTGCTGAACACCGGGGTAGCGTACCAACTGGACATTTTCGTCTTCGGTACAGCGCCGGGCGGCATCGGCAAGGCTGCCATCAATAGGAATGAGGGTGTCGCCTGTGCCGTGGGAGATGAGAATGGGCACGTTGATGTGCCCGCCTGGGATGTTGTCCGCGATCAGGGTGCGATAGGGTTCCACGGTTAAAGGATTCACCAGGAGGAACTCGTCGGGTGTTGGGATGGTGCCGACGGTCAGGAACGCCAGCGGTGTGGTCAGGCAAATGGTGGCGATGTTCTCGAACTGGGAACGCAGTTCCGGTTTGATGAGGTTGTCCAGGTTAATGTCGGGATAGGCCTGACTCCAGGCATAGAGCGCCTGTGAGATGACGATTGCTCCGGCGCGTTTGTCCAGACCCCATTCAAAAGTCGCCGAGAGATCAATGGCAGGGGCCGCCGCTGCCACGCCGATGAGGGTGAGTTCGGGGGCGTAATTCGGAGCGGACTGGGCTGTCCAGAGCGCAGCGTGCCCGCCCTGAGAACGGCCCCACACGACAAAACGATCACCTGCGTTCACGTCCAACTGGCGTGCGGCACGCACTGAGTCGAGGACGGCGGCGGCCTCCACCGGGCCAATCAGGTAAGGGTGAACACCGGGCGTACCACGACCGGGATAATCCGTCGCCGCGACCACGAAGCCCTCGCGCAGAAGCAGTTCGAGTTCAGGAATCTGCTGGAATGGGTTATTGGTGTGGCTGGTTCCGCACTGTGGCAGGACACCCAGCGTACCATGCGCCCACGCCACTACGGGACGGGGCGATGGGCTGCTGTCCGCCGGGGCGATGACTACAGCGCTCACGGGAATCGACTCGCCATTCACGCCAGTCGATAAATAAAGGACGCGCCATCCTACAGCCCCTTCGGGGAGGCTGTTGGTGATGAGTTCACTGCGTATGATCGTGCCGGGTTCGCCTGCGGGAAGCGGGTCGGGTGGGAGATAAAAGGCAGTGGGTGTGGGCGCAGTGGTGGCGCGCCAGAACCACAGAGCAGCCACTATGATCAGCAGGATCAGGGCCAGAGCCAGCCAGCCGATCCAGCGCCTCGAACCCTTCATCAGCGTGGTGATGCGTGTTCTCATTATCAGCCTTTGGCTTCTTCCTCGTCCTGCTGGCGAAGTACGCGCCGTCCGATGCGCAGCTTGTGCCACAACAGGTCATGATTATAGACGGCTTCCTGAATTGCTTCATCTACCAGTTCGGCAGGCCTGACCTGAGTGCCGCGCAGGCCATTGAGCAGACGGCTGCCAATGGTCGCCAGCAGGACGATGAGGACACTCATCGACCATTCGAGCTGATCCTGCACTGCGCGCACAGGTGCGCCGGTGTGGGCGCTGTCGGGGGCAGGGGTGGGAACGGTGGAGTCACGCGGTGGGGGCAGGGGGGAGCCGCTGTGCTGTTCGACATAGTGCCACAGGGCTTCGCGGACGACATCGGCTTCGCTGTCGAAGCGCTCATCATCCACCATGTCCTTCAGGCAGATTTTGAGTTCGGGCGAGATGCGGGCACCTACTCTTTCGCTGTAGGTACTTTCTGTACGCGCCATCGCTCACGCTCCTCTCACCGTGCTGTCACACAAACGGGGTCACAATCATTTCCATATTGTACACCAATTTTTGAATGCCCGCCGTGAGGCACCGGCTGATAAAGGTTTTGGAATAAATGGCCGAAAAAGTGCCGTAATTTTTATAAATGGTTAAATTTGACAAGGGGATGGGTTTAAGATCATAATAAGTGCCTGAATGAAACCGATTGCGGTTTGTTCAAATACTACAAAGTGAGGCGAAAGGAGCGTGGGTCATCATCATTCAGGATCACTCTCTCAAGTCACTCATTTTGCCAGATAAATATCCACATACGGAGGAAAAAATTAATGTTTCAACGCAAGCTTCTTTTAGTGTTTACGCTGCTGACGGTGCTGGCTATGGGCATGGCACTGCCGGTTGCTGGTCAGGACATGGCGACCTCAGTGGAGTGTGGCGCTGACGGTTATGTCGGTAATCTACAGTCCATTGAAGTGCTGGACGACATGACGGTCAAGTTCACGCTGTGTAACCCGGATCCGGCGTTTGGTTCGAAGGCGGCTTTTAACGCTTTCCCGATTCAGTCGTCCGAATACCTGGAATCCACAGGCGGCGGCGGTGATCTGGTGCGTTCACCGATTGGCACCGGGCCGTACCGTCTGCAAAACTGGGACCTGGGCAACGAGATGGTGCTGACCCGTTTCGATGATTACTGGGGCGAACCCGCCAGGGAAGAAACTGTCATCCTGCGGTGGAACTCTGAGGCCGCCGCGCGGCTGGTGGAACTCCAGGCAGGTAATATCGACGGCATGGCAGGCGTGGGTACGGGTGACTTTGAAGTGGTTGAAGCTGACCCGAACCTGACACTGATTCCGGGCGCGATCACCAATGTGTTCTACCTGGGCCTTAACAACACAAAACCCCCGCTGGATAATGTGATGGTGCGGCAGGCAATTGCCCACGCGCTGGACAGACAGCGTATTGTGGACAACTTCTATCCCGAAGGCTCGGTGGTGGCGACGCAGTTCATGCCGCCGGTGCTGTTCGGTTATACCGACGAAGTTGAGCCGCTGGAATTCAATGTCGAGCTGGCGAACCAGATGCTGGACGAAGCAGGCTTCCCGCGTGGTGATAACGGCGTGCGCTTTGAGCTGCCGCTGAATTACCGCGATGTGGTGCGCGTCTACCTGCCCACGCCCGGTATTGTCGGTGCAGATATTCAGGCACAGTTGGCCGAGGTTGGCATTCAACTGAACATCGAGCAGATGGAATCGGGCGCTTTCCTGGATGCTTCGGATGCGGGTGAGCTGAGCGTGTACCTGTTGGGTTGGGGTATGGATTATCCCGACGCGACTAACTTCCTGGACTTCCACTTTGGTGGTGGCGCAAGCGACCAGTTCGGCACGAAGTTCGATGAAATCATCGGGCCGCTGAACGTGGGCGCGCAGTCGGGCGATGTGGATGTGCGTTACCAGGCTTATATCGAAGCCAATACCGCGCTGCGTGACCTGGTGCCGATGGTGCCGGTGGCACATGGCACAAGCGGTGATGCATGGAATGCGCGGGTGGATGGCGCTTATGCGGCGGCAGTCGGCACGACGAAGTTCGCGCTGATGGAAGACACCGAAGATGATAACATCATCTACATGCAGAACGCCGAGCCGATCAGCCTGTACTGCGCTGACGAAACTGACGGCGAGACCTTCCGCGCCTGCGGGCAGATCAGCGAGTCGCTGCTGGATTACGAGCCGGAAACCGGCGAAGTAGTCCCGGCGCTGGCGACAAGCTGGGAAGTAAACGACGACGCGACTGAGTGGACATTCACCCTGCGTGAAGGCGTGATGTTCCATGACGGGACAACGCTGGACGCAGGCGATGTGTACAACAGTTACATGGCGTGGTGGGATGCCTCCAGCCCGTACCATGTCGGGCGTGATGGCAACTTCACGTACTTCTCGGCTTTCTTCGGCGGTTTCCTCAACGCCCCGGCGACTGAATAAAAGAATGGCTTTGTGGGGACACAGACACCTGTGTCCCCATATTTTTTATCACAGTGATGAGTTTTAAACCTCTATGTCTAACTTTTTAGTGCGGCGGCTTGTCTCATCTATTCCGGTCTTATTCGGCATTTTACTGGTGACATTTGTATTGAATCGCTCGATCCCTGGCGACCCGTGCCGGGCTGTGCTGGGCGAGCGGGCGACGGCTGCCATATGCGATGCTTATATGGAACGCTATGGGCTGAATGAACCTATCCCCGTGCAATTCGTGTATTATCTGCGCAACGTGCTGCAAGGTGACCTGGGTACATCGCTGCGTTTTGGGCGCACGGTGACAGAACTGCTGGCGGAGCGGCTGCCGGTGACGATTGAACTGGCGATCTGCGCGCTGTTTGTAGCGGTGATTGCGGGTATTCCGCTGGGGATACTCTCTGCTTACCGGCGCAACTCGGCGGTGGATGTGAGCACGATGCTGTTTGCCAATGTGGGTGTTTCGATGCCGGTGTTCTGGCTGGGATTGATGCTGGCGTATTTCTTCGGCGTGATTCTAAAGGATACCGTTTTCGCGCTGCCGCCATCGGGACGGCTGACCGCCGGGGCAAACCCAACTCCGTTTTTTATCGCGTGGGGGGTGATAGACGACCCACGCCAGGCGAGTAATCTGCTGCTGTTTCTGTCGCGCTTCAATATTCTGAATGCGATCCTGACGCTGAATGTGAACCTGTTCCTGGACGCGGCGCGGCATCTGCTGCTGCCCGCCGTGGCGGTGGGAACCATTCCGCTGGCGATTGTGGCGCGGATGACCCGTTCGAGCCTGCTGGATGCGCTGGGGCAGGATTATACGCGGACGGCACGAGCGAAGGGGCTGCGCGAGCTGGCCGTGGTGGTGCGCCACGCGGTACGTAACTCGCTGCTGCCTGTGGTGACGATTATCGGCCTGAGCTTTGGCGGGCTGGTGAGCGGGGCGGTGCTGACAGAGACTATTTTCGGCTTTTCGGGCATTGGCCGGACGCTGGTGGATGGCATCACCGCGCGCGATTACACCCTGGTGCAGGGGGTGACGCTGGTGACGGCGGTGACTTTTGTGGTGATTAACCTGATCGTGGATATACTTTATGGTTACCTCGACCCACGAATCCGGTTGAGCTGATGGCCTGGACATAAATTGATGGAACTTGAACAACGCGCTGGTGTACCTGTCGCCCTGAGAGCAACTGACACGGTACAGCTTAAAGAAAAGCCGGATAACCCCTGGCGCAGTACACTGCGGACGCTGCTGCGCAACCGTTCCGCCGTACTGGGCATGTCGATTATCGCGGGGCTGATTTTGATTGCGATTTTCGCGCCGGTCATCGCCACGCATGACCCGCTGCTGTCGATGATCGGTATTCCGGGCGAAGTGCCACCCTTCCCACGCAAGCCGCCGTGTATCCCGCTGTTTGGCTGTGAAGAACCGCAGCATATCCTGGGGCTGGACCTGAACGGGCGTGATCTGTTCAGCCGGATTGTGTATGGGGCGCGGGTATCGCTGTTTGTGGGGATGACGGCGGTGACGTTTGCCATCACGGTGGGCACGGTGATCGGGCTGGTATCCGGTTACGCGGGCGGCTGGGTGGACAATATTATCATGCGCTTTATGGATGTGATGCTGGCGTTTCCGGGTTTGCTGCTGGCGATCACGATTGTGACGATTCGCGGGCCGGGGCTGGAAAACGCGCTGCTGGCGATTGCCATTGTGTCGATTCCGGTGTATGCGCGGCTGACGCGGGCGAGTGTGCTTTCCGTCAAAGAAGCGGAATTCATCACGGCGGAGCGGGCGCTGGGGGCCAACCACACCCGTATTATCTTCCGGCATATTCTGCCCAACAGCTTTACGCCGATCATCGTGCAGGGCGCGCTGGGGGTGGGCGGGGCAGTGCTGGAAGCGGCGGCACTGGCCTTTCTGGGGCTGGGGGCACAGCCACCCACGCCGGAATGGGGGCAGATTCTGTCTGAGTCGCGCAATTATGTGTTTACCGCGCCGCATATGGTGTTCTTCCCCGGCATCGCCATTATGATTACGGTGCTGGGTTTCAACCTGTTTGGCGATGGCCTGCGCGATGTGCTGGACCCGCAGTTACGCGGGCGCTAGGCGGGGATGCCGTGACGAAACTCCCCCCTGAATTCACGCAGAAACCGAGTTGCGACGGCAAAGCGCTTGCGTGGATTCTGATTTGGGGTTATGCTAAAAAACAGGTGCTGAGAAGGCGCTTTTGCGGCGATTTGACGCGGCGCGGGGCAAAAATGACCTGTGACTGTTGAAATATGACATGGGTTGCAGCACCCGTTAACCCCTTCGGGGGATTGAAACATCTGCAAATGTTTTCTGATGGTCATAGGCGGGCACAGTTGCAGGACCCGTTAACCCCTTCGGGGGATTGAAACTTGGACGGATCGACATAGCCGTAATTAACCCACTGCGTTGCAGCACCTGTTAACCCCTTCGGGGGATTGAAACAACAGATCAAACATGTTGGTGTAGCCACTTTCACGGTTGCAGCACCCGTTAACCCCTTCGGGGGATTGAAACATGAACTAGCCACCCTATCGCATTCTGGAAAAATGGTTGCAGCGCCTGTTAACCCCTTCGGGGGATTGAAACAGCGTGGGCGGCGATCTCGTTGCAGCACCTGTTCACCCCTTCGGGGGATTGAAACATCTATCCATATCCCCGCCGATTATGAGGGTTTCAAAGTTGCAGCACCCGTTAACCCCTTCGGGGGATTGAAACTCAATCGACAGCCCCATGTGCCCCGTGCCCGTATAGGTTGCAGCACCCGTTAACCCCTTCGGGGGATTGAAACACACGAAGCGCAGGCGCTCCATGCTGGTGAACTTCGGTCGCAGCACCTGTTAACCCCTTCGGGGGATTGAAACCGCAGGGCGCTTTTTATGTACTTATATTAAGAGAAGTTGCAGCACCCGTTAACCCCTTCGGGGGATCAGAGTACAGAAAACACGACATCTTCCCCATCGGGCGATGTCGTGTTTGTTTTTCAGGAGGTGTGGCAGGGGGCGCAGGTCAGCCAGTGGCGCGGTTGAACCAGAGGGCTTTCTGGGGTGGCGCGGCGCGCAGCATTTCCGGGATAGTGACGAAGCGGTAGCCTTCCTGTCGCAGATTGCGGATGATGATGGGCAGGGCGGCGATGGTGGCGCTGCGGTCAGACTGGGCGGCGACCTGGGCTTCGGACAGGCCGCGCCGACGTTCTGGCGCGGGTGTCCAGCCATCATGGAGCAGGATAATGCCGCCGGGCTTGACCTTCGCCAGCACGCGCTCCGCGACGAGGGTCGCCGGGTCGCCGAGC
>JBGSXK010000138.1:0-3025 GCA_041751455.1 Anaerolineae bacterium | reverse complement strand
AAAAGACAGCAGCAGCAGGCCCCCAAACAGATAGGCCAGGTTGAAGAAAAATGAGCGTCCGGTGAACAGCCCGGCCAGCAGGCTTAAAATGAGAAGCAGGTAGACAGCGTTACGACGATTGGGCATCGTAAGTCTTTATCTCAATGTCGCGCCAGGAACTGGAATATTGGTCAGAATATCCTGGACTACGGCTCGTGAGGATACATCCTTGATCCGGGCTGCCGGGCCGACGATGATCCGGTGCGCCAGTGCGACCTCCGCCAATGCTTTCACATCATCGGGGATAACATAGTCCCGCCCGGCCATTGCAGCCCGTGCCTGTGAGGTGCGAAAGAGGGACAGCGATCCGCGAGGGCTGCTGCCCAAGTAAACATCAGGATGCTGTCGGGAGGCTGTGACGAGGTCAATGATATAACGTTTGACTTCATCGGCTACATATATTTCGCGGATCGCCTGCTGCGCGGCCAGCAATTCCTGCACGCTGACAACTTGCTGCATGTTGTTGATGGGGTGATTGTACTGTTGTGCAGAAAGTACAGATAATTCTTCGACAGGGCTAGGGTAACCCAGTTGAATGCGCAGCATGAAACGGTCAAGCTGTGCCTCTGGCAGCGGGAATGTCCCCTCATATTCAATAGGGTTTTGCGTGGCAAGAATAATAAATGGCTCCTCCAGATGATGGGTTACGCCATCTACGGTGATCTGTTTTTCTTCCATCGCTTCCAGCAGCGCCGCCTGGGTTTTGGGTGTAGCCCGGTTAATTTCATCTGCCAGTACCACCTGTGCTATAATTGGCCCGGCACGAAATTCAAACTCGCGTGTCTTCTGGTTAAACAGCGAAACACCTGTCACATCGGAAGGCAGCATATCGGGCGTAAACTGAATCCGGCTGAAGGTGCAGCCAATGGATTTTGCCAGCGCTTTTGCCATCATCGTCTTGCCTACACCGGGAATATCTTCAATGAGGATGTGTCCCTGGCTGAGCAAACCAAGTGTCGTGAGCCGCACTTCGTTACGCTTGCCGATGATGACCTGTCCAACATTTTGTGCAATGCGCTCGGCAACCTCTTGCACCAGGGTGCCCTGGCGTGCGCGGTCAAGGGAGCGTCGGGTTTCTTGTGGAGTATCGGGCATATCACCTGCTTTTACATGAACAAACCGTTGGGTGCTGCGGACACCCAATCCTGTGTGAAGTTTTAAGATGACACGACATAATAACCACCAGTATAGCCGAAGTTACTAGAGAGAACAGCCCTGATGATGGGGGAGCGCCTTTTTGCTCACTTGTTGTTTTTAAAGTCTGTTTAGTATAATAGATTGAGTGAAGTAAGCATTGATTGCCAATAGTCTGTTTAGTGACTTTCCCCTTTTTACAGATGAATCTCTGCCTGGGTTTTTATCCGGGACACTTTTGAGAGGAGTGCGACATGGCAAAATCGCGGACAGAATTGATGGTCGATCGTCTGCGTGACCTCCAGGCCACCACACCAGAGATAGAAGGTGCCGGTGTCGTCAGTGTAGATGGTTTGATTATGGCTTCGTCATTCCCGGCAGGGGTAGAAGAAGACCGGGTTTCGGCGATGTCCGCCGCGATGATTTCACTGGGGGAGCGTATCTCTGGTGAACTTGGACGTGGAATACTTGACCAGGTTTACATCAAGGGTGATGGTGGCTACGTTATTCTGATGTCTGTCGGCGAAGAAGCGGTACTTACGACGTTGGTGCGGGAAGGGGCAAAGCTGGGGCTGATTTTCCTGGATATGCGTCGCACGGCGAGTGACCTGGAAAAACTTATCTAAGCCAGTTTAAGCGGCAGCCAACTTTACAGCGCAGGGTTGTTAATCGTCGGCGGGGAGCAGTGCCTTACCCAATCTCCCCGCCGCTCTTTTTGTTGTAAGCAGTCGTCCGAAATTTAGAAAAGCAGCAGGTACTATGCCTAAACCAAAATACATATTCTGTACGGGAGGGGTGGTCAGTTCTGTCGGGAAGGGTGTTACCCTGGCGGCAATTGGGCGCACACTCAAGGCACGCGGCTTAAAAGTCGCTGTTCAGAAGCTTGACCCTTATCTGAATGTTGACCCCGGTACGATGAGTCCCTACCAGCATGGTGAAGTTTTTGTGACAGCAGACGGAGCAGAAACTGATCTTGACCTGGGTCATTACGAGCGGTTTATTGACGAGAACCTGACACGCGCATCCAACGTTACCGCCGGGCAGGTTTACAGTGATGTCATTGATAAAGAGCGACGGGGCGATTATCTGAGCGCGACGATCCAGGTGGTGCCTCACATCACCAACGAGATCAAACGCCGGATTGCGCTGGTCGGCAAAGAAAGTGGTGCCGATGTGGTACTGGTCGAAGTGGGCGGCACAGTAGGCGATATTGAAAGCCAGCCTTTCCTGGAAGCTATTCGCCAGATGCGGATGAGCCTGCATCGCAACGATACCCTCTCTGTCCATGTCACCTTTTTGCCATATATCGGTGCGACGCAGGAACTGAAGACCAAACCTACGCAGCATAGTGTGCGAGAGCTACGCGGCATTGGCATTCACCCGCAGGTGATTATCCCGCGTACAGATTATCCAGTGAGCCAGGATGTCATCAACAAAATCGCTTTGTTCTGCGACGTGGATGAAGAGGCGGTGATTCCCCTGGTGACTACAGATTTGCTTTATGAAGTGCCGCTGATCCTGGAAGATGCCGGGCTGGGGGATTACCTTGTCGCCCAGTTGGAATTAAAGACCATACCCCCCGACCTGGCCGAATGGCGCAAGATGATAAGGCAGATGCGCTCCACCGCTGCAAAAAAGAAGGTGCGTATTGGCGTGGTGGGAAAGTATGTAGAGCTGCACGATGCCTATATGAGTGTGCGTGAGGCCCTGACCCATGCTGCCAACGCGCACGACTGCCAGGTTGAGCTAAGCTGGATTTATTCCGGTGATTTAGAGAAGGACAAGGGCTGGGATGAACTGGAAAATCTCGATGGTATTGTAGTGCCAGGTGGTTTTGGTGAGCGGGGTGTTG
>JBGSXK010000137.1:0-1969 GCA_041751455.1 Anaerolineae bacterium | reverse complement strand
AATCAAAGACCATGCGTGACATGCCACGCCCCTTGTTAAAACCGCCAAACTGCTCGAACCAGACCTGTGCCTGGGATTCCAGCTCAGCAGGCATAGTAAAACCAGTCACACAGCCGACCTGTTCACCCTCATCAAAGACACGCACAAGTTCCAGCAGCCAGTTTGGGTCGGCCAGTGCGTCATCATCGGTGGAGGCCATAATCTCACCACGCGCCTCTATCAGGCCGCGCTGGCGCGCCCAGGGACGTCCGGGGCGCTCTTCACACACATAACGTACCTGGGAAGCATGGTTGAACTTCTCGCCCACAAGAATAGCCGTCGCATCAGTCGTGGGAGCATTATCCACCACGATAATCTCGAACTCCGGGTAATTCTGCTCTAAGAGGGCGTTCAAACACTTTTCAAGGTCCTCGGTGCGGTCTCGCGTCACCACCACCACACTCACAAAAGGCGCACGTTTGAGAAATTCGCGGCGTGTCTTAAAGAGCTGTGGCTCGTCGTCAAAGTATAAACCGCTGACCTCCACGCTGTCTACCGTCGAAAGCCCATTCTGCCGCAGGTGCGTATTGATACGCTCGTGAAACTCATCCCATAATCGCCCTGCATAACTGTCAGGGCGTAATCCATCATCGGGAATCTCCAGGTCAATGATCCCCATAGGATAGGTATGCAGCCGCACCAGCGCGCGTGCCTTGCGATAAACACGACCCTCCATCACCGCCTGAATAGTGGGCAGGGGTTCGCTCAGCTCGATTTCCAGAAGATGAATGGGGGAAAACATAGAGGGATCCGCCGGGGCTTCCTGCGGCTTTTCTGTCATCAGTGCTGCCATAGACTTTTTCCCAACCCGCTTTATGCGGCTTCTTTCTGGACAGTACGGTTGGCATTCATAATCTCAAACATGCCCACAAGATAACCCACAGTTGCCAACCCCAGGCCAGTCATAATAGCAGCAGAACGCCCAATACCACGCCAATCTCCCCGCAGTATATCGAGAAGTCCTCGCGCAACCCCGCGCGGGATCGTGTGGAACATATGGTTGCGCTCCGATGTCGTGCCGTCCTCTGTGCCTACCAGGCTGGCAAGATGGGCTTTGCCCAACCCTTCGTTATAACAGCGCCAGGTAAAATAACGCCAGGTGGAGCGTGAGGCGGGCACCTTGTGCAGCACACGGGCAAAGGGGTGAAACAGCCATTTGCCGTCCGGCTGATTTTGGAGCGCCCGAATACACAAATCGGTATCTTCCGGGCTTGAGCGTTTGCCCACTTTACCAAAGCCCGTGCGAAAACCATTGATCGCGTCGAAGGCTTCACGACGGATGGACATATTACACGACCACACATTGCGCACCGGGGCAATATTTTCGGGCATGCCGATATAGCTTGCGCCCACCACCCAGTTAAACTCCCCTGGAAACCACCAGGGTTGCTGAGTCTCCCACAGCGGATCAGTTGCTCCGCCAATACCCAGGATAGACTGATCTTCATAAGGCGTGCAGTGTTGTAAAAGCCAGTTTGAATTGGGCGGGATGAGTGCGTCATCGTCCAGGAAAATCAACAGTCGGCCCTGTGCAGCCTTCACACCCGCATTACGTGCGCTGGATGCCCCACGCAGGCCCTCATTCGCCACCACAACTACGCCAGAAATTTCACGCTGTACCCGCTCAAACATACTTGGATTGTTATCGATCACCACAATGATTTCCAACGGGGTAATCGTCTGGCGCTCAATTGAAATGATGAGTTCGGTCAGATCCAGCCAGCGTTCTTCGGTGTAAGCGCAAATAATGACCGAAATATCGTAAGGTGTATACATCGGCAATTTCCTGTACTAGAGCAGCTCAAGATCGAGCGCAGCCCAGATTTTGTCGATATTCTTACGGTAATAATTCTGGCGCATCTGGACTTGAGGATCGCTAAATTCCATATGCAACACGACATGCCGCGCGGCATCCAGCGCCTCAATCGCC
>JBGSXK010000136.1:0-3423 GCA_041751455.1 Anaerolineae bacterium | reverse complement strand
ACGGCGCTCATTACGGTCAGCAAGTGTATCATTGGCGCGGCTGTCGATTTCCAGTTCCGGTATCGGCTTCACCACAATGCTGAACTCGCCTTCGTCGCGCCCGGCGGCCCCTTCAGGCCGGGTCACAATCAGGGTATAGGTTCCGTCGCTGCCCAGCTCCTGGAAAAGGCGGTTCTGGTGAAAGCCATCATTTTCGGCCAGCGGGCGGCCATTCGGGCTTTGCAGGATCAGGCGGCTGTTATCCAGGTCGTTCAGGATTTCCGTCGTGAATTCGATCAGCACCACATCCCCTGCCTTGCCGGTAAAACTGTAGCTGAATTCATACACTTCTCTGGTCATCTCGGCAGTGAGCGGCTCACCTATTACCAGTTCTTCCTGCGCGGTCGCCTGGGCCACGCTCATCAGCAGCACCATTACAACCAGAATGACATTTTTCATGAGTGTTCCTCCATACAGAACCTATTGAAATGATGGCTTCTATTATGACGTATGTTCAGAAAGTCGGGCAGGCGGACACAGCATTATAATTACCTAAATATTTCCTGTAATATGCAGACTTATGAACCATTTTCGTATAGACTAAAAACAGACTTTTCTATAGGAGGAAAGCACATGATAGGGCGTAGAGCATGTGCGCTGCTGGCAGGACTGCTTGTGCTGACGGCCAGTGTCCACGCACAGACACAAAATTTTACCTGGGTAGCGCAGTATTATGATAACCGCGATCTCAGCGGCCAGCCTGTTGCTATCCAGGCCGATGATGAACCCAATCACGAATGGGGCACGGGCAGCCCGCTGCCAGGAATGGCCGCTGATAACTTTTCCGTGCGCTGGTATACCTCGCCCGTGTTAGAGGCCGGGACTTACCGTATTGATGTCCAGGCCGACGATGGTGTGCGTGTCTATGTCAACAATTCACTGGTGATTGACCAGTGGCACAATGCCACCGGAGAAACCTATACCCACGAAATGACCCTGAGCGCCGGGCCGCACCTCATTATCGTGGAATATTATGAGCATACTGACGAGGCTTTTCTGCGCTTCAATTTCCAGAACATCAGCGCCCAGTCGCCCCCGGTCCAGGCCAGCGGCGGCGGGTTGGTGGCCAATGAGCAGTGGATCGCCCAGTATTACAACAACCCGACACTGAGCGATACCCCCGCGACGATCCGCATGGAAAACGCGCCCAACTATAACTGGGGCACCGGGCGGCCTGTCGAGAATGTGCGCGCTAATAATTTCTCGGTGCGCTGGATAGGCCAGGTGAACTTAGAGCCGGGCCTGCACCGGCTGTCGGTAAGCGCCGACGACGGCGTGCGCGTCTATATCGATGGTGCGCTGGTGATTGATGAATGGCATGATGCCACAGGCGAGACGTACACCCGCGACCTGAACCTGAGCGGCGGGGTGCATACGGTCATCGTCGAATATTATGAACGTACGGGTGAAGCATTCATCTATTACAGCCTGCTGCCGCTGGGCAGCATTTCCCCCACGCCCGCCCCGGTGGTAGCCCCCGGCCAATGGCTGGCGGAATATTTCAATAACACCGAGCTGCGCGGCACCCCGGTCATCAGCCGGATCGAAGCCAGCCCTAACCATAACTGGGGCACCAGCGCGCCCGGATTAGGGATCAACCCCGATAACTTCTCTGCCCGCTTTACCAGTATGCAGCAGTTGGCGGGCGGCACTTATCGCATTTCGGTGCGGGCAGATGACGGCGTGCGTGTTTATGTCGATGGCGCGCTGGTGATTGACCAATGGCATGATGCCACCGGACAGACCTACAGCGTCAATGTGGCGCTGAGCGGGGGAACACACAGCTTCCGCATTGAGTATTACGAAGTGATAGGAGTGGCGTTTTTGAATTACGAGCTGACCCCGCTGGGCAGTACCGTCGTGACGCTGACTCCCGCGCTGCCGCCCGGCCCGATCATTACCCCTGCGCCGCCCAGTGATGTGTGGATCGCCAGCTATTACAACAATCGCGATCTGGCAGGCTCTCCGTCGGTCATAGTCTCCGTGCCGGAAGTCAGCCAGAACTGGCGGCGGGGCGCACCACCCGGCATCATTGACCCGGACAACTTCTCGGCCCGCTGGACGAGAGTCCAGGTGTTCGAGCCGGGCACCTACCGCATCAGCGTGACAGCCGATGACGGGGTGCGCGTCTATGTCGATGGCGCGCTGGTGATTGACGAGTGGCATGATACATTCGGCGAGACCTATACAGCCGATGTGACGCTGTCCGGCGGGCAGCACACCCTGATGGTGGAATACTACGAAGCGCGTGGTGATGCGTTCATCGAGTTCGAGATCAACAGCGCCGCCGACGCGCCTGCCTATACCGGTGCGACAGCCTCAGTCGGCCAGTATCGTCTGAATGTGCGCGACATCCCCACCACCGAGAACAGCCGTGTCGTCGCCAAAATCAATCCCGGCGAGACCTATCAGGTCGTGGGGCGCAATTCCTCGCAAACCTGGTGGCAGGTCGATGTTGAGGGGGTCTTTGGATGGGTGTTTGGCAATTATGTGCAGGTGGCGAATACAGGTCGTGTACCTGTTACCATCTCCGATACCATCGGCCAGCCGCCATCCACAGGTTATCGGGCAGTGGCGCAGACGGATGTGAATATCCGGCGCAGCCCCAATGCCCGCGATGATCTGCTGGGTACGCTGCCCGCCGGGGCCGCCACCGCCATTGTCGGACGCAACAGCAATACCTCATGGTGGCAGATCAATTACAATGGTGTGGTAGGCTGGGTCATCGCGGGGGCAGTGAACGTGCAGGGTGGGGCAGACCGGACTCAGATTCCGGTCACTGGATAAGACCACAGGGGCAGCATCTAACATGCTGTGCTGCCCCTGCTCTAATGACCAAAGGAATCACGATGTTAATGGCACACGGAAGACACCGCTTCCGCTGGGGCGATCCTCAAATGGGCTGCCACCTGCGGGTTCGAGCGAGACACCAAAGCCATTATAGGAAGACAGCGGCTGTGTGGCGGGCACCACCACATAAGTAGGCACATCTTCCCCGGCGGCGTTAAACAACCCGCCGCTGATGATTCCCTCCGGGCTGGCCAGCCATAGCTGATACACCTGATCTTCTGGCAGAACGGGCAGGTTACGCACTTCGATCACGACCTGGCTGCCATCGGGCACCGCGACCAGCTCACCCGTAAGCTGAGGCTGTGCCTCGTTAGGCACAAGCGCCACCCGCACAGTATTAGCCTGTCCCGCAAGCTGAGCATAAATCTCTGCGCCGTCAGGGTCAGCCGCAGGCTGCTGTGAGGCCAGCAGTGCCGCCAGGCCGATCACCACCACCAGCAGCGCCGCCAGCGCCAGCAAACGCGGCAGCAGAGATGGCGGCGCAGTTGCCACCGGACGCGGCGCAGACTCAGCCGGTTTCCCCAGGCGGCGGCG
>JBGSXK010000135.1:0-4737 GCA_041751455.1 Anaerolineae bacterium | reverse complement strand
GTTCATACGTCTGGATCGCCGGGTCTATGCGCTGCTTATCGGCGTGACTATCGGCTTGATTGGCAGTGTGTTGGGGTTAATACTCACTGTTGCCGGACCAGCTCTAACAATTGGCGCAGTTCTGGGCGGACTCATTGGTCTCTATGTGTTGACCAATGTTTCTGCTGCACTCTATGTCGTCATCGCAGTGATTATCCTGCTGCCGTTTGGCACATTCCCGTTCAAAATTGCCATCACACCGACTCTTCTGGATATGTCACTCGGTGCGTTTGTGCTGGTCTATCTGTGCCTGTGGATGACTGGTAAACGCCAGCAAATGCGCCTCACGCCTGTCCACGCCTTGATCGGAGCTTATATGCTCTGGTTGCTCCTCAGTTTCGCACTGGGGCTGCGCTATGCGCCCCCTACCTCCGCCAAGCTGCGTCAATTTGCAGAAACCCTCCTGAGCGTCAGCCTCGTGTTTATCCTAGTGGATTTACTGCGAGACCCCGTAGCTCTGCGTCGTTTGCTGCTGGTCTTCATGCTGGCGATAGGTCTGGAGGCTGTGGTCACCATCACTCTCTATATTTTACCTGATACGGTAACCGAATCCCTTCTCGTCCGACTGGCACGCATCGGCTATCCCAACGGTGGTGTGATCCGCTATATCGAAGATAACCCGGCGCTGGCAGAGCGCGCTATCGGCACCTGGGTAGATCCCAACGCGCTGGGTGGTGTATTGGCGACCTCGGCCACGCTTATAGCAACCCAGCTTTTTGCTCAAAAACCCGTCCTGCGTCAGCGTTGGCTCACCCTGATCATTTTTAGTTTAACGGCCATCGCGCTCTTTCTCACCTTCTCGCGCGCTTCAATGCTGGCCTTCGCGGCAGGCCTGCTTTTCATCACTTTCTTACGCTACCGACGTTACATTCCGCTGCTGATGGTCGGTGGAGCGCTTCTGCTTCTGCTACCTCAAACGCAAATCTACATTGAGCGCTTTGTACAGGCTTTCACCGGGGCCGACCTCGCTACACAGATGCGTATTGGAGAATATACCGACTCGTTGCGTCTTATCAGCCGTTATCCCGTCTTTGGCGTGGGGTTCACCGGCACACCGGATATCGACCTATACACTGATGTTGCCAGCATGTATCTGATTATGGCAAACCAGATTGGCCTCGTCGGTCTTTCGATCTTCCTGCTCACAATGCTGACCATATTTATTTATGGCCTGAATACTTGGCGTTTCGCCAAACATGACCTGGAATTAGATGCGATTCACCTGGGTTTTCATGCTGCGCTGCTGGCCGCCCTTACCAATGCGGTGGCCGATCTCTATTTCTTCCGGCTGGATTTCCAGTCATCGATTACCCTTTTCTGGCTGGTCGTCGCGCTGGCGCTGGCGAGTTCACGACTGGCTTACCTGCGTGCGTTCCCAGAATCCACGGTTGTCAAACGTCCCTCCATCGGGTAGTATTGCCCGATCAAACCCATTAACTTTCCGCTTCACAACACACACCCGTGTAGTTGGTGGGGCAAACCCGTGGAAGGAGAAATTTGCACCCTTGAGAAAAGCATATGAGCTTGGATTTATCGTTCGCCTCGACCCTAATGAAGAGGTGATGAACGAAACCGTGAGTCAGGTTCAGGCCTGGGTAGAAGCTGATGGCCTCGGCCAGGTTACGAAGATTGACCGATGGGGTCGCCGCCGCCTCGCTTATGAAATTGATAAGCAGCGCGATGGCTATTATGTGTTTATGTATGCGGACGTTGATCCCGACAACCTGCCGGAACTGGAACGCAACCTCAAGCTGTCATCATCCGTCCTGCGTTACCTTATCGTGCTTGCCGAGTCATAACGCTCTCGTTACTGCAGAGAATTACGGTAAGAAGACAGGTTTAAGGAGTCAGAAATCATGGGACGCGGGTTGAATAAAGTCATGATTATCGGTTACCTGGGGCGCGATCCTGAGATGCGATATACGCCCAGCGGGCGGCCTGTCACCAGTTTTAGCGTGGCAACCAGCCGTAGTTGGACTTCCTCCGAGGGGGAACGCCGCGAGGAAACCGAGTGGTTCAACGTGGTCGCATGGGGCAACCTGGCCGAAATCTGTAAAGCCCACCTCAGTAAAAGCCAGCAGGTATATATTGAAGGCCGCCTGCAAACACGTGGGTGGGAAGATGAAGAAGGCAAGAAACATTTCCGCACTGAACTAGTCGCCAATGAAATGATCCTCCTGGGAGATAGGCGCAGCCAGCAGCCTATTGATTACCCGGATGATGATAGCGATGGCGGCTACGCATTTTAGACTAGAAGCAGGAGAGCATGGCTCGTGAGCAATAGAGATTTCGAAGAAGTCGAAGAATCTGATGACGAAGGCAGGGGCGACCGCCGCCCACCCCGCCGTCAGTTCGATGACCGCGGCCCGCGTGGTGCAGGAGGGCGGCGGCGCAGCAAAATGACGGAGTACTGCCCAGAGGGCAAATGCTTCGATTATAAAGATGTGGATACCCTGCGCCGCTATGTAACCGAAGCGGGCAAAATACGCCCTCGCCGTCAAACAGGCAACTGTGCGCGCTGCCAGCGCAGTCTGGCGCGTGAGATCAAGCGGGCGCGTCACCTGGCCCTGCTGCCTTTCGTCAACTTATCCGAATAGGCAGAACATATCCATTAAAACACTAGCAAGAGGCATAGTTCGTTCAGCAAACTGTGCCTCTTTTCTTGATTAGGAGTGTGAGTTTATGACCAAACGGAGCCAGACCACGGGAGTGCCCAAAAGCAAACCCAGACCTACGGCTGGTCAGGATGAAAAGAAAGTCGAGTATAAATCACGCGCAGAACGTGAAGCTGAAATTCAACGTTATGTCATCCTGGGTACGATCATCACCGTTGGAGTGATTGTCCTTATCTTACTGGCAGCCATTGTGGTGGAATTTTTCATCACACCCAATCAGCCTGTTGCCAGGGTAAATGAGCAGACCATTACTGTTGCGGATTTTGAAACCCGTGTCCGTATGCAGCGCGCACTGCTCAACCAGCAGATTAACGGCTACCTCAGCCTTATCGAAATACAGGGGTTGGACCCGAATCAATTCGTTGGGCAAGAGCCGCTGCGCACATGGCTGTCTCAGGTACAAATCCCTGACCAACTGGGCAACAGCGTAATCAATACAATGGTGGATGACTTGCTAATGCGGCAAGAAGCTGCCGAGCTGGGTATCACTGTCAGCCAGGAAGATATTGATCGCCAGATTGAGGGTTTCTTTGAGTTCAACGCAGAGACTGCCGGGCAACCGCCCACGGAGACACCCACTCCCACCATTACGCCAACACCTTTTGTATCGCCCACACCGTCGCCGGAGCCAACGATTACACCCACCCCGGCAGAGGCCACCGAAGAAGCCACAGAAGCTGTGGAGGCGACACCTACATGGACTCCCATCCCTACCTCAACAACGGAACCTACCCGGACGGCAGAAGAGCAAATCCAGCAGTTTAATCAGGATCGTGACACTTACTTTGCGAACCTGCGGCGTACCGCCCGCATAAGTGATGACGACATCCGCCGCTACTTTGAGACGCTGGCAATCCGTGAGGCGCTGCGCGATGAAGTCACTCCTGAAATCACTTCAGACGCACTTCATGCCAGTGTCCGGCATATTCTGGTCTCCACCCAGGAAGAAGCTGAGGATTTACTCGCTGCGCTGGCCGCCAACGAATCATTCGCTGCGCTGGCACAGGCCGCCTCTACAGATACCGGTTCCGGCGCGCAGGGTGGCGAACTTGGTTGGGCACCCATCACTGATTATGTCCTTCCCTTTGCTGAGGCGGTCGCGGCAGCGGAAATCGGTGAGGTTGTTGGCCCGGTGGAGTCTGAATTTGGCTTCCACATCATCCAGGTTCACGCCCGTGAAAACCGTGAAATTACCGAAAGCCAGGTCGAAAACGCAAAGAACAGACGCTTTGAGAATTACCTGGAAGAACTGCGGGAGAGCGAGGATGCGGACTTTGAAATCTTCCCCAACTGGGTCGATCACATCCCGTCTGAGCCAGTCTTCATCCGTGCCGCTTAGATAATTGTCTGCGTCAGACATCATAACAGGTGCTGTGTTCTGGCATAGCGCCTGTTTTTTTCTTAGCCATCTACATTCTACATTGATGGCCTTATAGGGCTGGGCTATAATGCGGATCAATGAACGATCAACAGATCATAAGACTGGAAACACGTCTGGAACAGCTTGTCGAGGGCATGTTCGCCTATATCTTCGGCAAGCGTCTCCGTGCACATGATATTGCGCTGCAACTGGCGCGAGCGATGGAAAACGGCATCCAACCA
This sequence comes from Anaerolineae bacterium, assembly GCA_041751455.1. Classification (GTDB taxonomy): domain Bacteria; phylum Chloroflexota; class Anaerolineae; order Aggregatilineales; family Phototrophicaceae; genus JAIOHN01. The sequence goes on along the minus strand of JBGSXK010000135.1, from coordinate 421 downwards.
CCAGCCGACGGCGACTCACGCCCTGTTGCGCCCAATCGATATACTATCTCTGTTAACCCACATGTTCAGGCACATATTCTTCGCCTCTATCCTGCCCTGTCAGATATTCTCAGCGGGCAAATGATCGAATTAGCAGCCAGTTTTAACTATCGGATGAATAGCAAACCTCAGATTTTGCTGGTGGCCGATGATGATGTAGCACCGGGCAAAGTCTTTGTCCAGGCTGATCATAAAATAGACAAACACGAAACTACCGCGCTCATGCAGCCGATTAATATTTCTGCTGTGAACATCGCACCATCAAATCCTCAGCTTATTATCGCTGGTGAAAGAGTAATGGACCTGACTCAGGTATTCATTACTATAGGCCGTAGTGAAGATAACCACATTATCCTGGACGACCCATATGCATCCCGTTATC
>JBGSXK010000134.1:0-3652 GCA_041751455.1 Anaerolineae bacterium | reverse complement strand
TTGACCAGCACCGTCAGGGTCTCACACCTAACCCATGCATCGAATGTAACCGTCATATCCGCTTTGACTGGCTGCAAAAAAACGCGCTGGCCCTGGATGCGCATTATCTGGCAACTGGGCATTATGCACGCATCGCCCAGGATCATCATGGCCGGTATCTGCTCAAAAAGGGGATTGATGCCCAAAAAGATCAGAGTTATGTCCTGAGTGTCATGGGCCAGGCACAGCTCCGTCAGGCGATGTTCCCAGTGGGGGAATACACCAAGCCTGAAGTGCGTGAACTTGCAGCGCGGTTTGAGCTGCCAACGGCCAGTAAACATGACAGCCAGGATTTATGTTTTCTGGGAGATGGTGACTATCGTCGCTTTCTGACACAACACGCGCCAGAAGTGATGGTTTCTGGTCCCATCGTCCGGCGCAATGGTGAGGTGATCGGGGAGCATCAGGGTTTGCCGAATTATACTATCGGCCAACGCAAGGGTCTGGGTGTGCAATCCGCAGACCCATTGTATGTTATTGGGATGAACCCCTACCGCAATGCACTTATTGTAGGTACTGTTGATGAATTAGGGGCGAAGCACCTCATGGCGCATCGAGTAACCTGGGTCAGTGGGGAGGCACCTAAAGTGCCGTTTAAGGCCGAAGTCAAGATTCGGTACAAAGCTAGGCCTGTACCGGCGCTCATTAAACCGCTTGATAATGACAGGCTGGTGATGCACTTTGATGAGCCGCTCCGTGATATTACGCCGGGGCAAGGCGCGGTGATCTACGATGGTGATATCTGTCTCGGTGGCGGGATTATCGAGCGGCCTACAGAAGTGAAAAACTAAAAGCGCGCACCTGATCGGTGAAGAGCAGCATAATCAGTGTGCCAAGTACAATATAAGGGCCGTAGGGCAAGGGCGTGAACATATCATACCTGCCCACGATCTTGCGTCCGGCCAGATAAACAAGTGCGCCGAATGCGCCCAGGAAAACAGTGATAAACATGGCGAAAATGAGTGGCTGCCATCCCAGGATGATGCCACATAAACCTGCCAGCATGACATCCCCATAGCCAAAGGCGACTTCGGGTAGATCATAGCCTTGAAGTTTGGCCACCACATATGAGAATAATATTCCGCCCAGGTAGAGCAGGAAGAACACACCGAACCCGATTAATCCACCAAGCAGCGCATCGCGCAGGTCTGGCTTGCTTTGTGTGGGGGTAATGATTGCATCCAGCAGGGCAATAATGACCGAAGGAATAATGACCACGAACAGAATTAAACGATGCTCAAAATCTATCACTGTGATGAGGACGAAGATCGACATATAAATTAGGTAAAACACCTGCTGAGTGGCACTCACATCCTGGTCATTTCCTGTGATCAGCAGCGTTAGAAGCATTAAACCTGCCGTTGCTATCTCTGCCAATGGGTAGCGCCAAGAAAGCCGTGCACCTGCTGGTGAGGTGCGCTGCCCTGTGAGAAAAGCTGTAATCCCTAACCACGCTGACAGTGGGCGGGGCGTACCGTCCGGATAATGTGGGAAGCGTAGATTTTGGCGGCGTGGCAGGTCATCAGCCAGAGCATTGATAATTCCACCTGTAAAAATACCCAGTAAGCCCATCAATATCAGTGTTATCCAATCCATACAGATCCACTTTCTTTATTGTGGCAAGGGAAGCTCGGGTGCAGGCGGCAGCAATGAAACCGCCAGCATGATCAGGAAAATAAAAGCAAGTACCGCCGCGGCAGCAATGGCGGCGCGCTGTGTGAATGACAGCTCTGAGTCTTGTGTAGGTGTGCCCATGCCTATGTGAAGCTCAATGGGTAAGACTCTCCCATAACGGATACTCCACGCTGCTAACCGGGGTTTATGGCGTAAACCTACGATGATGCAGGCGACATCTGGGTAATTAGCAAATTGAATGTCCATTGGAGAGGGTATGGGATCATTCTGAGGATGTGAGTGATAAAACCCTAAAAGGGAGAGGCCTGCTTTATTCAGCGCAAACAGAGTATCACTTAAACCGCGATCCTCTATCCGGTAGGTGTGTTGGGGGTCTGCGGCAATATTACGCAGCGGATAAACTGCCTGCACCTGTCTGCCTATTCCGGCAACGAGGCCACAGGCTTCGCTGGGTTGTTCAGCCACGGCGTGAGCAGTGATCTGGCGAACGTGTTCTTGTGACATTTGCAAATACATCATTCTTCCGCCGTGAGTATAGTAAAGATCTCTATACGGCGATCCTGAGGTGGATTACGGGTTTCGTAAAAGAGATCGGCAGTCAGGGTATAAATCCCCGCCGGATCAGTCACGTTACGCAGGTGGAGTGTGAACTCCATATCATGATGCATGGTTTCGATGATGTCCAGCTCAGATACAAGCTGATCTTCTTCGTTATGGGCCACCAGCAGCAGATTCGGCCTTTCTAAAAAAGGCGTAACTTTAACATGGATGAAGACTCGGAAGCGGTCGGGGTAGGGTGTAATTTCCAGGACTTCGATCCGAATCTTGTCTTTAGGCTGTGGAGGATGATCTGTAGGGAAAATTGGGATGTCCATAGTGTTTATTATAAAGCTCGCGTCCGGTTATAGTGCCTTAATTATTGTGATTTTAAGGCTTGCAAGGCTTTTAACGCTATATCGAATTGCGAAACTGACACAAAGAGATGGTCACGGGAAAAGGCGGACAGAGCCAGAATACTCACGCCGGCTTCGGCCAAAGCAGTGCTTACCCGTGCAAAGAAACCCACTAGCTGAGGCTCAAGCACCACATCCAGCGTAATGAGCCTGTAGGGGTTCTCAGCAACTACAGCGCCCGGCAGACGGTTGGCAAAGTCGGCCAATGCCTCCTCAGGGATGAGCAGGGTTAGCTCATCTTTATCCACAAGTAACGCACAGAACGGCTCGCCAATTTCCGCGATCACTCCAGCCGCGGCTGTAATCGCTGCCGGGGGCAGCTTCACCAGCGTGTATGGCTGCTCATCCGTATAAATCTGTGCTGCATCCAGAGCAGATTTCAGGGTCTGGGCCACGATACATCCTCTGTAGTTCGTCTATTCATCAAATTGGTAAGTTGCCTCAGCATAATATCGCACTTTACGCTGCGCCAGCTTGTCTTGCAGCCAGGCTCTCAGGGCGTGATTTTTTTCGCTCAAGCGGGTATGGGCATCATGCAGGAGGGCAATAGGGTAGTTGACACGTAACGCCCGTCCATGCACAATATGCCGACTGACTCCGGCAGGGAGATATGCTTTATATTTTGCCGCAGCCATGATATCTGCGGGCGTATAGCCGGGAAAAATTACTAATGCAATGGCCTGCTCATAAAGCGGCCAGATTTCAGCAGGCTCATTCATGGTGGTGCGGTATAGTCGGGCGTTCTGCTGGTAGAGTGAAACCACTTTACGCAGAGCGGCATTACGCTCGTGGGTGTTCTGGATTGAAGCCTGAACCGCATAAAGCTGATCGCCACGAAGCAAAATATGGGCAATTGCCTTTGCACGCTGCCCCGGCACGAGCTGGATGTCTGGAATGGATTCTATCTGCTTCATGAACAGCTCGGCTTCCCAACCACTGACAATATGAGACCAGGTTTTGAGGTCTACATAGCCACTTTCATAGGATACCACCTGAACCAGTATGTGAGGATACCCAAGCTGCTG
>JBGSXK010000133.1:0-4741 GCA_041751455.1 Anaerolineae bacterium | reverse complement strand
GCCTGTAGCGCATGACGAAAGCGAGACTTATATCAGCTTCCTGCAAGTGTACCAGGGTGAGCGCTCGCTGTTGTTTGAGGTCTATGTGAAAGAGCTGACTATTGAGCAGCGTATTGCCGTCATGCTGCTGGAACACGAGCAGCGTCCCAATGAATACACACTGCATCTCAGTCCATTGGGGCATCCACGCCCGACCGCCGGGATTCACCGGGCGGTGGCGCTGCTGGGAGAATGGTTATTGCAGATGCACGCTGATACCCGTGTATTGAAACAGACCCTTCAGAATGAACAGGCTGAGGGGGCATAAGTTTAGTCAGTCTCGCTACAGGCAAAACTGTTTGTAGTGAGAAATAATAACATTAATGTCAATTTTGATCTATAGGTCTATAATTAAGGGAAAGAAAAGGAGTATTGTGAGCAGGATGATGCACAACTTGCGCCTTGAGTGGAAATCCAGCCCTTTGCCAGGATTGATGCTGGCAGAACCGGTGGATATTTCGACCACGCTGGATGTTGAAACGTGCGTGGAACGGCTAGGGCAGATGGCAGAAAGCAGTGAAGGGAAATTTGTGAGTACCTCTCAACCGATTTCTGCCACCAGCACCCGCTTTCATATCAGCCACCGTGTGACCCGTTTTTATGATGTCGAAGCCAGTGGTTATTTCATCCGCCGCCAGAATGGGTCTACCATTGTGACCGGGCAGGCACGCATCAGCCCGCTGACTTATGGTGTGACGCTGCTGTTTGCCGCGCTCACAGTGCTGTTCTGGCAGTCAGTGGTGGCGGCGTTGTTCGCGCTGTTGTTTCTGCGGATGGTGATGGCACTGGTTGTATCCAGCCGCGTTTGCAAAGCAGAACTCGTCAAGCGGATCGAAGACACGCTTACCCGCTTGTGACCGCTGTTCAGTCGGTCAGATAATTGCGCCAGGAATAGCGCGGCGTGTAACCGAGCATCTGGGTGGCTTTGTCATTACTGAGCAGGGTATCGTAAGCGCCCAGTCCATCGCGCACCGGGACACCTGGATAGACATCTGCCATCAGTTCAACACTGGGTGTTTTCATTACGGTATCGCCTGCCGCAACAATAAAGGCCTCTGCGCCCATGATTTCTGCCTCTAGCCCCAGACGGCAGATTTGCCCCACGTCTTTTGAATCAACATAACCCCACAGATTCCATTTGCGGCTGTGCGGATCGTCCCAGAAGGTCGGGAAACGTTCATAATCCTTTGGCCCTTCCATGATGTTGGAGAATCGCAGCCCGACGAAGGGTATTCCCGTCCAGCGGCTAAACTGGCGTGCCATTTCCTCGCTGATGACTTTGGAGAGGGCATAACTGGACTCTGGGTAGAGTGGGTGCTGTTCGTCAATAGGGGCATAATGCGGCTTCTGACGCGCGAAGGGCAGGCCGAGTGTGGTCTCGCTGGAGGCCCACACGACACGCTGGAAACCGAGCGCGGCAGCGGCGTTAAAGATGTTATAAGTGCTGTAGGTGTTATTACGGAAGCGATTTTCGCCATCCTGCGGGTTATTATCCGGGGCAGGGTTGGCAGCCATATGGACGACTGCCTCCGCGCCATGCAGTGCCGCGAATGTCTGCCCATAATCGGTAAGATCGACCTGCCGGAACTCAGTCAGGCGCTCCGCCGGTTGGGTGACATCCACGTTCAGCACTTCATAGTCGTGTTCCAGCAGTTCACGGATGGCGGCCCGTCCGGCTTTGCCGCTGCCGCCAGTGACAACGATCTTGGTCATGATGGTTTCTCCTCCATTTTACGACGGGGTTTATACCATCCCAGGCCATAATCGCCTAGTACAAGTGCTGACCAATGCATTGAATATCTGCTTACGGAAGCTGCGTCGTATTGCCCGTGCCCACCCGTAAGCGGTTCAGGCGCAGTCCAATAAAGAGGGCGGTCAGCACAAACAGCAGCGTATAGACCAGCACTTCATACTGCTCGATCCACACCAGCACTTCACCCCAGTTTTCCTCTAATTGCATCCCTAAGAATACCAGCAGAGAGTTATACATCAGCGAGCCGAGCATGACGAAAAAGATGAAGCGCGGAAGGGGCATCCGGTTCATCCCGGCGGGCAGGGCAATCAAGGTACGGATGAACGGGATGAAGCGCCCTAATGTCACCAGTAAGATGCCATAACGGTTAATAATACTCAGTGCGCGGTCAAGGTCAGCTTCGGCCAGTAGCAGAAAGCGCCCGTATCTGCGGAAGAAGGCACGGATTACAGGGGCATCCAGCCAGATGCCGAGGTGATAGACGATCACTGCGCCGGGCACAGTGCCTAATGTCCCGGCCAATACAGCCATCAGCGCGTCGAAGCGCCCCAGGCTGACGAGAAAACCGCTGAACACCATAATCAGCTCAGAGGGAATGGGGGGGATGAAGTTCTCCATGAACATTGCAAGTGCGATGCCAGGGTATCCTAGCGACAGGATAATGCCCTCAATGAAGATGCGAAGCGTGTCGATGAACTGTGCCATTGTGCCTCATTTGAATGTTGAACACGGTGTTGATGACGAATGTATCCAAACCACATTACCAGAGACTAACATGCAAACAGGGGTAAAAGCTGTGGGCTGCTTGAACATCTGCTAAAGGTTTGTAGAATATTCTATCAGGATTTCCGTAGAGAATCAGGATCAAAAGGCTGATGCAGCATCTGAATACGCTCTGGCAGGCTTTGAGTGCGGCCTCTGAACTGCGTGATATGACTCGCAGGCGGCATACCTATTATTTTTCGACCTTCGGGCCGATCACGTTTTACCTGCGCGCAGAAAATGCCGAAGTGCAGATTATGCGCTGGACGCTGGCCAAAGTTGAAGTGACCGCTATGCTGCACGGGTCGTTTGGCTGGCGCATCGCCGCTGATCAGGACGAGGCAGGGGTGTATGTGGTGGCGCGCCGCCGGGCGCTGGTGGGCAATCTTTCCAGCGCACTGTTTACGGTGATCGTGCCGCAGGATACCTTGCTGGTGCTCAAGCTTGATGATGGACGGGTGGTGATGGAGCATATCAACGGGACGTTGCAAATCCCTCCGCTTACCAGTGATTCGGCCATTCAATTGTTGTCTTCCGGTCAATGAGCATAGGCCTGCCTTTGCAGCCCATCCCTTAATCTCATGATTCATCCCGCACAGCTGATGGCAATTATCACGCTTGCTATTTTACGCAAACTGTCAGTGGCTTTGGCCTGGCGCTGATTTCGATGCGGCTGGTGGTGCTGGCCGCCGAGTTCAATAGCAATCTTCAGGGTTATTTCCTCATCAATAGTCTACTGGTGGTCGTCGGGCGGAATCTGGTCTTCTGACCGCTCAGGAATCTGTAAGACCGGGTAAATGCAGCCGATTCCACATTGCTCCAACCCTTATTCAGGGCTATAATTTTGATAATGTTTTTCTGTTTTATTGATGCAGGAGTACACATGAGCGAGATTGAAAACCGGGGATATGTTCACCCGGATATGCTGGTTTCTACAGAGTGGGTTGCCAATAATCTGGATAACCCTGACGTGCGCATTGTCGAATCCAATGAAGACCCGCTGCTTTATCCTTCCGGTCACATCCCTGGTGCGGTGCAGGTGGACTGGACCACCGATCTCAACGACCCGCTGCGCCGTGATTACCTGAGCAAAGAGGGTTTCGAAGCACTCATGTCACGCATCGGGGTCACGCCGGAGATGACGGTCGTGTTCTATGGCGATAAAAATAACTGGTGGGCATGTTATGCCCTGTGGGTATTCCAGCTTTTTGGCCATAAGAGCGCGAAAATCATGGACGGAGGCCGCCTGAAATGGGAGCAGGAAAGCCGCCCACTAACCCGCGAAGTGCCACAGTACCGGGCCACACGCTATAACGCACCAGAACGCGACGACAGCGCGATTCGCGCCTTCCGCGACGAGGTACTGGAACACATCAGGACAGGTAAGCCGCTGGTGGATGTGCGCAGCCCACAGGAATATAAGGGTGAACTGCTGCACATGCCCAATTATCCACAGGAAGGCGCACTGCGCGGCGGGCACATCCCCGGCGCGAAGAATGTGCCCTGGGCACGCGCAGCTAACGAAGACGGCACATTTAAAAGCGCCAATGAACTGCGCGCTATTTATGAGCAGGAACAGGGGTTGACGCAGGGTGATGATGTGATTGCTTACTGCCGCATCGGTGAGCGCAGCAGCCATACCTGGTTTGTGCTCAAGTACCTGCTGGGTTATGACAAAGTGCGTAACTATGATGGAAGCTGGACAGAGTGGGGCAATCTGGTGAATGTCCCGATTGAGAAGTAACGGATGGCGAACTATCCCCCTAAACTGGCGGAGGTGCTGGAAGACTTCTCGCTGATCACAGACCGCAGCGAACGCCAGGAATATCTGATCGAAATAGCAGACCGCTTTGCCCAGGTGCGAGTTCCGCCCGAAGTGGCCACCCCACCTTATGATGAGGCACGCCGTGTGCCCTCCTGCGAGAGCGAGGCGTTTGTATGGGCACTGGAAAACTCCGATGGGACGCTGACCTACCGTTTTGATGTACTGAACCCACAGGGCCTTTCCGCAATGGCGATGAGTGTCATCCTGGATGAAACCTGCTCTGGCGCGCCGCTGGAACAGGTGGCAGAGGTGCCCGCCGATATTGTGTTCGCTCTCTTCGGCAAGGAAATTTCGATGGGCAAAGGGCAGGGTCTGATGGGCATTGTGGCGATGGTGCAGTACGAGGCGCAAAAGCGATTGGC
>JBGSXK010000132.1:0-4772 GCA_041751455.1 Anaerolineae bacterium | reverse complement strand
AACACCTTTTCATAGGGGATAACCCTTATCAGGTACGTGGGGTAAATTACTACCCGGCACGTTATCCCTGGCGACGCTTTCTGGGCGAAACCATTCTGGAGACTGTCACAGAAGAACTGGCACTCCTGAGAAATGCCGGACTCAACACCCTGCGCCTTTTTCTGTGGAACGAAGCACTTTTCGCCTGTCCGGGCAGTGGTGTGATACCTGTGCTGGAAAACTTTGAGCGGTTGGATGCCATTATCACACAATCCATTGAACAGGGCTTCCGTCTTATTGTGACGCTCAATGATTTGCCAGACCTGGAAATTTATCCGCTCTATACGAACCCACCACATGTACAGGCGCAGACCACGTTCATCATCGAGCGTTATCGTGACGAGGCGGGCATTCTGGCCTGGGATGTACGCAACGAGGGCGATATTGATTATGGCTCGAACAACGCGGCAAAAATTCGTTTTCCACGCCAGCAGGTACTCGATTGGTTGGATGCTGTCACTACTCAGGTGCGGGCATTAGACAGCAACCACCTGCTGACAGCCGGCTGGCTGTACGATGCAGAATCAACTGCCCCCTTTGTGGATGTGGTCAGTTTTCATCATTGGGGCAGCGCAGCAGACTTACAAGGGCGCATCGCGGCACTGCGCACGCAGACCGATAAACCTGTTTTACTGGAGGAATTTGGCTACAGCACCTTTCGCATCAGCCCTGATGAACAGGCCAGCAGCATTCATGCAGGAATCCAGGCGGTGGAAACTGCTGCAATCACAGGCTGGTTGGTCTGGACTGCTTTTGATTTTCCATTGGATGCCACCTGCATTCCGCCTGCCTGTCCCAGTCTGGATAATCCCGAACATCATTTTGGCCTGTGGCACGCCGACTATACCCCCAAGCCTGCCGCAGGGGTGCTGATCGATTTATTTGGTAAGGCAAAGCAGGATTAATGCCAGCATATTTGTGCCTTATTTATCCTATACCAACGGAATTTTTATACGCGGCAAGGTACACTGAACTTCAAAGGCTGGTGGATTGGCATTTTCGCCCAGCCTGCATGGGGTTTGCAGCCGGGAACACACGACCTCGCTGTCGGGCATTCGACATCACCACTCTGCTCAGGGTCATTTCTCCCCGCGAAAGACGAAACTCCTGTACAATGAATCGTAAGCCGCCATCGGCGATTACAGAGACCAACGAGGGTACTATCGTATGATGCGTTTTGACCGCTTTACAGAACGTGCGCAGGATGCTGCGGTACGGGCCACTGAGATTTTGCAGCGTTATGGCCATAATCAGGTGGACACCGAACACATCCTGCTGGCGCTGTTGGAACAAACCGATGGGGTGATCCCACAAATTCTGGAACGCATAAACGTGGATGTGACTGCGATCCGCAACCGGCTGGACGAAATTTTGCGCACCAGTCCCAAACCGTCAATCTATGGCGGTGGCACCGGCCAGGTTTTCATCCCCCCGCGCGTGACACGTATTATCGATCTGGCGAATGAAGAGGCTAACCGCCTGCGCGATGAATACATTTCGACAGAGCATATCTTCCTGGCGATTATCAATGAGCGGGAACGCAATACCGCTGTCGCCAAGATTCTCAACGATTACAACATCACCCGTGACCGGGTGTACGACACCATCAAGGATGTGCGCGGTGGGCAGCGTGTGACTGACCCACAGAGTGAAGGGCGTTATCGCACACTGGAGAAATACAGCCGCGACCTGACACGCGCTGCGATGGAAGGCAAACTCGATCCGGTGATCGGGCGTGATGCCGAAATCCTGCGTGTGGTCCAGGTGCTCAGCCGCCGCACCAAGAATAACCCGGTGCTGATTGGCGAGGCAGGTGTGGGCAAGACCGCCATTGTCGAAGGGCTGGCGCAGCGCATTGTCAGTGGTGATGTGCCTGAAATCCTGCTGGGTAAGAAGGTCATCAGCCTCGACCTGAGCGGGATGCTGGCAGGAAGCCGCTTCCGGGGTGAATTCGAGGAGCGCCTGAAAGCCACGATTGAAGAAGTGCAGCGCAGTGAAGGTGACATCATTCTGTTTATCGACGAACTGCACCAGGTCGTCGGCGCGGGCGCGGCGCAGGGCGCGCTGGATGCGGGTAACATGATGAAACCCGCCCTGGCACGTGGTGAACTCAACGCCATCGGCGCGACCACACTGGATGAGTACCGCCAGTATATCGAAAAAGACAGCGCACTTGACCGGCGCTTCGCCCCGGTCTTTGTAGAAGAGCCGACGATTGAAGATACCATCGAGATGCTCTTTGGCCTGCGTGACCGCTACGAAGCACATCACAAGGTCACTATCTCCGACGAGGCCATCGTCGCCGCCGCCCGGCTTTCCTCACGTTATGTGACGGATCGCCGCCTGCCGGACAAGGCGATTGACCTGCTGGATGAGGCTGCCGCCAAGCTGCGCGTGGCGCTCTACTCCATGCCGCCGGAGCTGAAAGAGATGAAGGATATGGTCTCACGGCTGGAAGCAGATGAGGAAGCCGCCGGGCTGGCGCGGGAATATGAGCGAGCAGCCGAATACAAGATGCGTCGCTTACAGTTGGAAGAAGAATATGAACATCACCGCTATGTCTGGCAGCAGGAGCACACGCTGGATGAAGTGGTGGATGGCGAGGATATTGCGCAGGTAGTCGCTCAGTGGACGGGGATTCCTGTCAGCCAGATGCTGGAAACCGAGAGCGAGAAGCTGCTGCGCATGGAAGAGACGCTGCATGAACGTGTGATTGGCCAGGACCCGGCAGTGCATGCCATTGCCGATGCGATCCGGCGCGCGCGCAGCGGGCTAAAAGACCCCAAGCGTCCTATCGGCTCATTTATCTTCCTCGGCGCGTCGGGCGTGGGCAAGACCGAGCTGGCAAAGGCGCTGGCGGAGTTCATGTTCGATGACGAAGAAGCGCTGGTGCGCATTGACATGAGCGAATACCACGAGCAGCACACCGTGAGCCGTCTGTTTGGTGCGCCGCCCGGTTATGTGGGTTACGAGGAAGGCGGCCAGTTGACTGAAGCCGTCCGCCGTCGTCCCTATCGTGTGATCCTGTTTGACGAGATCGAGAAGGCGCACCCGGATGTCTGGAATGCACTGCTGCAGATCCTGGAAGATGGCCGACTGACCGATGGTCAGGGGCGGACGGTTGATTTCCGTAACACGGTCATTATCATGACCAGCAATCTCGGCACGGAATTTGCCAAGCGCGGTGGTGCGTTGGGCTTTGTGCAGGGTAACGACCAGCAGGCGATTGCCGATCATCAGAAGATCGAGCGTGCTATGCGCGAAACCTTCCGACCAGAGTTCCTGAACCGTATTGATGAGATCATCATCTTCTCTACCCTGTCGCTGCCAGATGTCGAGCGCATCGTGGACTTGCAGATGAAGGGTGTCGCGGAACGGTTGGGTGACGTAGGCATCAACCTGCACCTGACCGAACCAGCACGGCGCTGGCTGGCCGAGAAGGGTTATGACCCGCAGTTTGGTGCGCGCCCGCTCAAGCGCTCGATCCAGCGCTACGTTGAAAACCCGTTGAGTATTCAACTGCTTAAGGGCGACTTCCACCCCGGCGACCTGATCATGATCGATGAACTGGGGGGTGAGCTGATCTTCGAGCGGCACATGGATGCCAGTACCGATTACCTGCGTATCGACCAGGACAACCTGCTCGACCAGGATCGAGGCTAGTCCGCTGTTTAGGGCGCAGATGGTACTGCGCCCTACCAACCTTTTGTTATCCCATCTATAACATTAAACAATGTTGTAACCCGTTGTGGCGCTTTACCGCCTGTAAATAAGGATACCCCCTTTTCCTGTTTGATTTTCTTAAGCGGGTGGGTATAATCTGCCCCGTACCCATGTGTGCGGGAGAGCGGATTCTCATGATGTCGAATTTACCAGGGTCTGGCAAAACCGAAGAACTGGAGCAGCAGGGTTCTTCGAATGCCGAGCCGTCGGAAACACCAGTGGCGAATGAAGAAAATGCTGAAACCACTGGCACAACGGAAGCGCAGGCCGAAGTTACTGCTGAAGCGACGGGCGAAACCACGCCAGCCGAGGAAACAACTACCGAGGTAGAAACCATCGCCGAAGCCACACCATCAGACGAAGTGGCAGACGAAGAAGCCACACCGTCAGATGATGACGCGCCAGGTGAAGAAGCTGAGGTGATTGCCGAAGCAGAAACGCCGGATGACATGGACGATTACACGGCTGTGGAAGCAGAAGAGCCAGGCGAAGAAGCCGAGATCACGATGTCTCAGGTGGTCGCCAGTATGTCCACTGCCCCGGCTTTCCGGCGCGGCGATGTGGTTGAAGGGGTCATTATCATGACTTCGCCTACATCAGTACAAGTGGATCTGAACGGCAAGGCCGAGGGAGTCATCCCAGGGCGCGAGCTGGAACGGATGAACCGCGAAACGCTGGACATGCTCAAAGTAGGCGAAACAATCCCCGTGCTGGTGGTCAACCCACACGATCATAACGGTAACGTGATCGTGTCAATCAACCGTGCGCTGGAAGAACTGGACTGGCAGCGTGCCGAGGAATATCGCGCCAGCCAGCAGGTCTATGAAGGCAGTGTGGCCGGTTATAACAAAGGCGGCCTGATTGTCCGTTTCGGGCGGGTGCGCGGCTTTGTACCTCAAAGCCAGATCAGCGCAGAGCGCCGCAGCGGGATGGATGGCGAAACCCCAGAGGAACGCTGGGGCAACATGGTTAATGATGCGATCGCTGTTAAGGTGATGGAAGTAGATCGC
>JBGSXK010000131.1:0-3954 GCA_041751455.1 Anaerolineae bacterium | reverse complement strand
ACCAGGAAGCGCCCGATATCGAGGATGTGCGAACCCAGGTCGCCCAGTGATCCACTGCCCGCCACAGCCTTGCTGAAGCGCCACGTCATCGGGAATTCCGGGTCGATGATCCAGTCCTGCAGGTACACCGCTCGAAAGTGGAAGATGCGCCCTAACTGTCCGCTGGCGATCAGGTCACGCGCCAGCACAATGGCTGGGACGAAGCGATAATTATAGGCCACCATATGCTTGACCCCGGCCTTCTGCACCGCGTCCAGCATGGATTTCGCTTCCTCTGCCGTGCGTGCCAGCGGCTTCTCACAGAAGACATGCTTCCCCGCCAGTGCCGCCGCAATCGTGGGCTCGGCATGGGCATCATTCGGCCCGCCGTTATCAAACACCTGCACATCCGGGTTCTCCACCAGCTCCTGCCAGCGTGTATAGGCATTCTCATAGCCGTACCGCTTCGCCGCCTCTTGCACGGCGGTTTCATTGCGTCCGGCAATGCCCACCAGACGTGGAATCGCCACGGGCGGATACATCATGTACGGAATAGTGCGGAACGCATTGGAGTGCGCCTTACCCATAAAAGCATAACCCAGCATCCCGATGCCCAGCGTCGGCGCGTCGCTTACTGCCTGCGGGCCAGCCATTGAAGTAAACCCACGTTCATCGCTCATGGTCACACTCCCTATTCCGAGGCAAACGCGGCATCAAAGGCCACATTCGACGGGCTGAAATCGTTCTGCCGTATGAACTCCACCGCTTCAGCAGCCCCATATTCCCGATCCATTCCACTGTCTTCCCACTCCACCGACAGAGGCCCGGTGTATCCGATACGGTTCAGCGCGCGGATAATCCCCTCCAGATCAATATCACCCCGCCCTGGTGACACAAAATCCCACCCACGGCGATGATCGCCAAACGACAGGTGCGAGGCCAGAATGCTGGACTGCCCTGTCAGCCGCACCTTGGAGTCCTTCACATGCACATGGAAAATTTGCTCCGGGAAGTGGTTAATAAAATGTACCGGGTCGAACAACTGATGCACAAAATGACTGGGGTCGAAGTTGAAGCCAAACGCCGGATGATGATCCATCGCTTCCAGCGTCCTCTCTGCTGTATAAATATCGTAGGCGATCTCTGCCGGGTGGCATTCCAGCGCGAAGCGAATGCCGTGCTGCTGGAAGACATCCATAATTGGCTTCCATTGGCTGGCAAATTCTTTAAAGCCCCTGTCGATCATCTCCTGCGAGGTGGGTGGGAAGGGATACAGCATATGCCAGATTGGGCTGCCTGTAAAACCATTGACCACATTCACGCCAAACAACTTGGCCGCCTTAGCCGTGTCCTTCATCTCCTGCGCCGTGCGTTCCCGCACCCCGTCCGGCTTGCCATCGCCCCACAAACGCGGCGGCAGAATCGCCTTGTGTCGCTCATCAATAATGGCATCACTCACGCACTGCCCCACCAGATGATTACTGATGGCAAAGCACTTCAACCCATACTTTTCCAGAATATCCCATCGGCTTTTAGCATAACTATCATCCGAAAGCGCCTTATCTACCTCGAAATGATCGCCCCAGCAGGCCAGTTCCAACCCATCATAGCCGAATCCCTTGGCCTTCTGCGCCAGCGTTTCCAGCGGTAGATCCGCCCACTGGCCCGTAAATAATGTCACAGGTCGTGCCATAGTTTCTTCCCCATAAGTTCTAAAGCTGTTTACAGCGCGGTAAATAAATATCCTCATTGAGGATTTCGAGGGAGTTTAGCAAATGTGCTGGCGGGCTGCCATTATTTCCGGCTTGAACACCACACGGTAGCCAAAAGTTCACGCTCTTAACCCATCTTCTAACCCATCCAACCTGTGCTAAAGCCAGATAACATATATTACAGCTTGTCTTGTGTCTCTCTGGCCGTTATTTCATAAATCAACAGAATACGTTGGGGTCTCAGGCTTCCCATCATCCGAATAAGACCTCATTTTGTATAAGTTGCTCCGACACAAACAAAAGAAGGGATAGAGTAAAATGTCACATAATCCATTTACGAATCACCGCGCAAAACCGTCGATACTCAAAACCATCTGGTGGGCAGCACTTCTTTCCGCCATCACGCTGATACTGTTGACGGTTGCCGGAAGTTCCCAGGTCAGCGCTTCGACGGTTGACACACAGGTCTACCAGATTTCGCCGACCACCGATATCCTCTCCCCGCAGGCGCTTGAGCGTCTCTCCTGGGGCGCGGTCATTGCGGGTTCGGTCATCTCCCTCATTATGATGCTGGCGCTCAATTTGCTTGGTATAAGCCTCGGCGTAACCAGCATCAATCCATCCTATGACGAAGACTCCGCCAGCGCACAGTCACTTGCCACAGGCGCGGCAGTCTGGGTTGGTTTTAGCACCCTGGTCGCGTTGTTCGCGGGGGGTTGGCTGGCTGCACGCTTCGCGGGCATTCCCAACAACCTTGACGGTCTGCTGCATGGCCTCCTCGTCTGGGGCGTGGTAATGCTCATCACGATGCTGCTGGTATTCAGCGGGATCGGGCGCATCATCAGCGGCATGTCTACCCTGGTCAATCAGGGGCTGCATCTCGCTGGCCAGACAGCCCAGGTCGCGGCTCGCGGGGCAGCGGGTGTCGCCCATGTCACTGCCGATGTGGCTCAGGCCGCCGCCCGTGGCGCAGCCAATGCCGCCCAGGGGGTGGCAGAGAGCGTGTCTGATGCGATGCCATCGGCAGCCCAGACTCAGATGTCTGTAGACCGTGCTGTGGAAAACATCCGCAACGAAGCACAGCAGTTGCTGCGCCAGGCCGGTATCGAGCCAGAGAGAGTGGAAAGCGAAGTGCAGAACGCCGGGCAGGATGTCCAGCAGGCTGTGCGCGCTGCCGCCCGTAACCCGGAACACGCCGACGATATTTTGTTCGCTACACTCAACCGTTTGCTGATGCGTACCCGGCAGGTCACCAATGGCGTAGACCGCGATGAGGTGGTCAATATGTTGGTGCAGCGCACCCCCATGACCGAGCAGGAAGCGCGCCAGACCATCCAGCGCTGGGAAGCAACCGTAGAACGTGCCCGGCAGGAAGGCCAGCGCGTCGTCAGGGACGCGCAGCAGCATCCAGAGGAAACCATGCAGGAAGTGCAGCATCAGGTGGAAGACATACGCCATCAGGTCGAAGGCACCGTGGATGATGCCCGTATGCGTGCCGAGCAGGCTGTGGAGGATGTGCGCCGTCAGGTCAACGAAACCCGCCATGATGTAGAACAACGTGTCGAGCAGGTCAGGCATGATATCGAACATGGGGTTCGTGAAACTGCGCAGTCTGTCACCGATGCAATCGCCAAAGTGGCCGCTGCTCTCTTCGCTGCCATCCTTGTGGGCGCAATTGCCGCCGGCTTGGGCGGTTTCATCGGCGCACCAGAGGAAGTGCCCGTGATCGCTGAAGTGCGCCCAGACTTCGTTCCGGTAGAACCTGTCACAGTGACCCCCGATCTGATAACCCCCCAGGCCGCAACGCCACAGGGTTAATCGGATAGATACGGAAGGGCGGTCAGCAGGTCGCCCTTCTTTTTATCTTTTCCTCGCTCACCTTCCCGATAAAAACATTTGTCCACACCATGACCCCCCCAACTCACCTATAGCAATCACCCCCATCTGAAGGGTGTTTATTGCGCTATTACAGGGTAGTATCTCTCCAAGAGATGTATAAGCCCGAAATAGCAGGCAGTGAACCCATGAAACGTCAGATGTTTTTCCCCATTTTGATCTTATTATTTGCGCTCATGATAATACGTGTGGTGGCAGCACAGTTTGACTGCCCGCAGCTTGCGCAGCGTGCGCTGCAACTCATGGACGAGGCCTGTGCAGAGACAGGCCGTAACGAAGCTTGCTATGGTAATTTTCAGGTGCAGGCGAATCCGCTGCCGGGGATGACGATTAATTTCCAGAAAATTGGCGACCTGGAACAGGTCCA
>JBGSXK010000130.1:0-3354 GCA_041751455.1 Anaerolineae bacterium | reverse complement strand
CAAGCGCCATATCAAGAAACGGCTCCAGCCCGGCCTCTTTCAGCTTGGCCAGCACCAGTAACGCAAACGCGCTGCTTGCACTGCGCTTATAAGAGATGAAGATATTGGCTTGCTCCACTTCTTCAAGCAGGTCAAAAGCCGCCTTGTTCACATTCAGCGCCTGCCCATCTGCTGAGCAGTAGCCGTTGCTGATAAGCAGGTTTAAGCTTGGATAATGATTGTCCCAGCGGCGCTTAAGATAAGTGGCGGTCAGCTCATCGCTGATCGCACCCCGGAACAGGTAAATCGAAGCTGGCCACACATTCTCAACCGCGCCCTCGGCCAGCTCCTTGGCCAGTGTCCGTACCCGTGCCATAGGGTTGGTGGGCAGCGGGCGCTGGCACACTTTTTCGATAAATTCATCCAGACTCATGCGGCCTGTGCCTTCGCTTTCGATTGCGTACCGCCAGAATAGATTTAACGCTCAGAAAACTCATGATACTCAGCAGGCTGAAAGTGCTCATGATACTGAAGGCGCTGCCAAAACTCATGATAGACCCGATGCTGAAAGAGCTTGCGATGGACAGCATACTCCCATAACTGCCAATGGAAAGTATGCTGTTTTTACTGCCAATACATAACACGCTGTTCTGGCTTCCGATGCTCCAGCGGCTCTTCACAATGCGCCCTCAGATACTCACCGACGGCCTGTACTCTCCGAAGACCCCGCGCAGCGTGTGGCAGATTTCGCCCAGCGTAACATCATGCTCCACACACTCCACCAGCAGCGGCATCAGGTTTTCACTGCCGCGCGCCGCACTTTCCAGCCGTGCGCGCAGTTCCTGGACACGCTGGTGATCGCGCTCTGCGCGCAGGGTCGCCAGCTTATCCCGCTGCGCCTGCTCAATCGCCGGGTCTACCCGCAGCAGCTCCGGCTCATGATCCTCCTCTGACGTGAATTTGTTCACCCCCACGATCACCTGCTTACCATTTTCCACCTGCCGCAGGTAATCATAGGCCGCATCCTGAATCTCATTCTGGATAAAGCCCTGTTCAATCGCCGCCAGCGCCCCGCCCAGGTCATCAATCTGGCGGATGTAATCCCCCGCACGCGCCACGATATCACTCGTCAGCGCTTCAATCATGTAGCTGCCTGCCAGCGGGTCTACACTGTCAGCGGCCCCCGTTTCATGGGCAATAATCTGCTGGGTGCGCAGCGCCACCTGGACAGCCCGCTCTGTGGGCAGCGCCAGCGCCTCGTCCATGCTGTTGGTGTGCAGCGACTGTGTGCCGCCCATCACCGCCGCCATGGCTTGCAGCGCCACACGCACGATGTTGTTTTCCGGCTGCTGTGCGGTCAGGGTGCTGCCTCCGGTCTGCGTGTGGAATTTCAGCCGCAGGCTCTCCGGGTTCTGCGCGCCGAAGCGCTCATGCATGATCTGTGCCCACAGCTTGCGCGCGGCACGGAACTTAGCGATTTCCTCCAAAAAGTTGTTATGCGCGTTGAAGAAGAACGAGAGCTGCGGCGCGAAGTCGTCCACCCCCAGCCCGGCCTCGATAGCCGCCTCCACATAAGCGATCCCGTTTGCCAGCGTGAAGGCCACTTCCTGCACGGCGGTGCTGCCCGCCTCGCGGATGTGATACCCGCTGATGCTGATGGTGTTCCAGCGTGGGACACTGGTTTTGCAGTAGGCGAACAGGTCTGTAATCAGTCGCATGGACGGCTTGGGTGGGAAGATATAGGTCCCACGTGCGATGTATTCTTTCAGAATATCGTTCTGCACCGTCCCGCGCAGCTTGTTTTCCTCCACCCCCTGCCGCTTGCCCACCGCGATATATAACGCCAGCAGCACCGCTGCCGGGGCATTAATGGTCATGCTCGTGGACACTTTATCGAGTGGAATCTGGTCGAACAGGCGCGCCATATCATGGATACTGCTGATGCTCACGCCGACCTTGCCCACCTCGCCCTCGGCCATCGGGTCATCCGCGTCATAACCAATCTGCGTCGGCAGGTCAAAAGCCACCGAAAGCCCGGTTTGCCCCTGTTCCAGCAGATAACGATAACGCGCGTTGGATTCTTCAGCGCTGGCATATCCGGCATACTGCCGCATTGTCCAGAAGCGGCTGCGGTACATCGTAGACTGTACACCACGTGTAAAGGGATACTCGCCAGGGAAGCCCAGGTCAGCCTCATAATCCACCTCTGCGTCATCCGGCGTATACAGCCGTTTGACCGGGATGCCGGAAGAAGTGGTGAACTCGGTTTTGCGTTCCGGGAAGCGTTGTAACGCTGGCTCCACTTTGGCCGCTTCCCAGGCCTGTTTCGCCGTTTTGTGATGGGTGTTTACAGTGGTCATTGCCGCGTCTGCTCCCTTTATCTGCTGAACATAGTTTCATAGTAACCGATTTTAACAACCCCGCTGGATGATGCTCGTCATGCCTGTGGCGGCAAAAAAGCACTTTCTGGCACTTCGATACCTGCGAAATTCGCAAAGGTAAGATCACTGAAGCTGAGCGCCAGATGCCGCCGGACACGCTCGAACAGCGTGGTATAGCTGCCGCCGAAACGCCTCGCGTCCACCAGCTCAAGCTGCTGGATCACCTGCTCAATCGCAGCCACCTCGCCCTCAATTTCGACAAAATTGCCATAAGGCAGCTCGTCCAGCACGACCTCCGCGCCTTTCAGGATATAGGTCGTGCGGTATTTTTCGTAAGTCATGTGCGGGTGATACCCCAGTTTTTCCAGAATAGTCTGCATCGTCCGAAAATCGCTCACTTCCACTTCCGCCTCAAAGCGGCTGGTGATACCATTTTCCACCCGACTGCTGTCTTTATACGTCAGGCGGGCGCGGCTGTCCTGCCGCAGTCGCACCACGATCCCGCTGGCCGCCAGCGTATTGGCGGCGTTCTCATAACGCACGTTGGATTCCCACACGCGCGCGGCGCTCAGTGCTGCGCCCTGCTCGTGCAGGCGCTTTTCAACCGCCTTCAGGTCGGGCACATAAAGCTTGATTTCAGTTTCAGTGTAGGATTGCGTCATGGTATAAATCTGTCTCCATATTTCGACTTCCATTCTTCGCGTAATATCCCATATCCCAGGCCATCATAATATTCACCGTCAACGATGCGCGCCTTACGAAAGCAGGCTTCCTGCGTATAGCCCAGCTTTTCCGCCAGCCTCATCATACCGACATTGCCTGACCATGTACGCAAATCCAACCGGGCGAACATCGGGTACTCTCTAAAGAGGTAATCGCTCCACAGGCCAAGCGCTTCATAACCCAACCCTTTGCCCCATGTCGCCGCGTCGTATAACACAATCCCCACCGCGGGCCAGTATGTTTCCTCACTGATCCAATACCATGAAACAAG
>JBGSXK010000129.1:0-2824 GCA_041751455.1 Anaerolineae bacterium | reverse complement strand
ACACACGTCTTTGATCGCGTCATCAGCACCGTATCGCCGGGACTGATGCTGCGCATTACCGAGGCATTAGGCGAAACAAATTATGGTCAGCAGATGGCCGAACTGCGCAGTATTGGCGGGTTGTGTGTGGTGCTGGCACTCAGACACTCTCTGCTGACGGATGGGACCTACTGGCTCAACCTGCCTGCCACCAGCGCAGATAAAGAGAAGTCCTTATTTCCCTTCCTGGCACTGGTGGAACACACCAACTTCCTGCCACGAGAGCATTACGGTGGCGATGTGCTGGTCTACTGTGGCGATTACGTCCCGCCCGATCATGAATACTTCACACTGAGCGAGGAAGAACTGGCGCAGCGCTTTATTAATGTGCTGCATAAGTTTAACCCGGACTTTAAGCCGGAGTGGGTACGCAAGTTCTGGGTGTTTCGTGCGCCCTATGCCCAGCCTGTGCCTGGCCTCAACCACAGCGAGAAGATTCCGCCGCTGAAGACTCCGCTGCCTGGCCTCTATTGGGCCAGCATGAGCCAGGTCTACCCCTGGGACCGTGGCACGAACTTCGCCGTTGAAATTGGCCGCCGCGTTGCACGGGAGGCGATGGATTCTTAATCTTTATATAGCAGCGATGGCAGCCACTCGACTGCCGCAATCGGTGCATCCAGCCAGTCGTCCAGGTTGTGCTGGTGCTGATGTTGTGCGCGTGGTGTGCTGGTACGAATGATGAGCGTGTAATCATCCTGCACAACGGCAAGGCTGTCTCCAACAGGCGCATAATTAAAGGTATGCCCGGTATAGATTGCGCCGCTAACCCCAATAATTGCCCCTTCGACTACCCGGCAGGAATCGAGGTTGTCTTCCTCCGGGCAGGTGAGCGCGAGGTACTGGCGCTGATTTTTCCAGATCGCCCGCCGCACCCGGCTTTCCACCAGGACGAAATTGTCGCTTTCAGCATAGGGTGTTAACCGGATTACCCGAAATTGCGGCTCATAAGTGATTTTAGCCTGATTATAAAACAATAAAACATAGTGTCGTCGAGGAGTAAGGCAACCGTAAGGCATGTGCAAGGCAAAAACCGTATGCTAACGCACTATATCGCCATACTCCCCATCTGTCGCATTCCTGTTGTACACTAAGGCAGATCGCTGAGTCATTTACGAGGACCTGCATATGAAAATTATCGTCGTTGGGACAGGATTCGTGGGGCTGACCCACGCCGCCGTCTGTTCAGAGTACGGGCACGAAGTCTATGCTTATGACATTGATCAGAAGCGCATCGCCGCGTACCAGTCTGCAGAGCGTGAACAAATTGAACATTATGTGAATGAGCCTGGCCTGGCCTCGGTCATCGCGGAGAATATCAACCGTTATCTGTTCTTCACGACGGATATTGAGTCCATCATCGAAGGCACAGACGCAATGTTTATGTGTCTACCCACACCGCCCAATGCCAACGGCTCGTCTGACCTCAGCTATTACTTCAATGCATTGGATTACATCGCGCCGCTGCTGGCAAGTCGCCGGGATCAGCGCCGGATTGTGCTGGTCAACAAAAGCACCGTGCCCATTGGCACTGCGCGCCAGCTTGAAGCAGTGCTGCGCCGTTATAACGTGCCCAATGCCGGGGTGGCCTCTAACCCTGAATTTTTGCCGGAAGGCGATGCGGTGGAGAAATCCCGCCGCCCTGACCGTGTGGTGGTGGGCGCGGATACCGAAGATGATTTTCGCATCCTGCGCCGTATTTACTCGCAGTTTGTCAATCATGTGCGTATTCGTTATATCGAAACCACGCCGGAAACCGCTGAGGCGATCAAGTATATTGGCAATACGCTGCTGCTTACTTACATCTCGTTCTGGAACGGAGTAGGGGCACGGCTGGGCGAGACTTTCCCTAACGTCATGATGGAAGACCTCAAGCGTGGTGTCACCAGTGATTCGCGCATCAGCACCTGGGGGTCGTATGTCTCCAATGGCGCGGGGGGGTCGTGCTTTGGCAAGGACATTCAATCGCTGATCTATCAGCTTAAGAGCATGGGACAGGCGACGGATTTGCTGGAAGCCGTCTATCGCATTAATGAGTACCAGAAGACTTATATCATTGATCGGGCCGTGCGTGAGGCCAATGTCAGCTTTAACCACAAGAGTGTGGCGCTGCTGGGGTTGTCCTTCAAGCAGCGGACTAATGACATGCGCGATTCGTCGGCGCTTCAGGTGGTGGAGGCCCTGCTGGGGCGTGGCGTGCGCGAAATTCGCGCTTATGACCCGCTGGCGATGCACGAAGCACAACGCTACTTTAGCCCTGAAACCAATCACCTGTTCGAAAAGATTACCTATCACAATTCTGCCCGTGAGGCAATTGAAGACAGTGATATGCTGTTTATCTCGACCGACTGGGAGGAGTTTCGCGGTCTCTCGCGCACTATTGAGCAGGCCGTGCAGCCACCTTATCTCATCATGGATGGCCGCCGCATGATCCCGGATTATCAGGAACTGGTCACGGCGGGTTATGAGTATATTGCTGTCGGATCGTCTTATATGTCTGGCAGCGAACAATCACATCCAGAGTTGGTTGTCTCTGCTGCGGGCACACCCGACTAAACCTTAGCGCTTTTATGCTCAATTCACCGTCGCCAGTTGGCGACGGTTTTGTTTACACAGCCAGACTTACCTTGTTTTAAGGATTTTGTCGTATCATATAAAATTGCGATATATTCCAAATGTTACGTTCTCCTGTAAAAGGGGGCGCAGCACAGGAATCGCGCAGTTTATTCATGAACGAAAAGGATGTGCGATGAGGAAGCTTCTGCTGATTTTGGTTTTACTGGTCTTT
>JBGSXK010000128.1:0-3534 GCA_041751455.1 Anaerolineae bacterium | reverse complement strand
TGCCAGCAGCATGAGCAGGAATGCCCGGCGGCAGTACAGCCAGTAGCGGCGGCGCTCCACACGCGCCTCGTAGAGCAGTCGGGGTTTATGAATGGCGTTGGCCGTGCTGCGCATGATCTTCTCTCACAGGCGATAATAGCATCCCTGTTATTGTAGCGCAGAAATTCTGGAGTGATGAATGATAAGCCAAACCTGATAAGCGCTTACTTTATTTGCGTTTCTGCTTGACGAGGTCCTGGTGGTTGGCTGTAAACAATTCGAGCATAAGTGCCTCGACTTCACGCGGGTTGTGTATCCCAAAAAAGCCAATCTCGACCGTGTAGTAACGTCTCCCGTGTGAGCCAGAACTCCGTGAGCGCTCCTCAAGCTGGAAGATTATATCTCCGGTGCCATTCCCATGCACTCGTGTTTTCACAAGCTGCATCTGATTAGGGCTGTAGGACTGTACTGTGCGCGAAAACAGGCCAGACACAATGATGGCGCGGCGCGGTGTGAGCGCATAGACCGTGCGGGTGGCGCTGATATACTCGCGCAGGGGCAGCGACACCGGCCACAACCCCACTGCGATGAAAATCAGCGGTAGTACACTGAAGATGCCAGCACGTCCGCCCATGTTGCCGAAGCTGGCAAAACTAAACCCGAAGAATATAAACCCCACAAAGCCTAGCCATAATAGTCCGAACAGCATCGGCCACAGGTGACGTAGCGCCAGCGCCACTTGCAGCGGGTCGGGCTGGCCTACCCACAGCAGGTCTTCGCCTGCCATCAGTTCGGCTTCGACCTCGAATTGCAGATCATCGTTATTCTTGCGCTTCTGCATGGCAAATCCGTCTCTTGTGCTTTTACCTCATTATCCCGCAGAAAGCCGATTTGGAAAATTAAAAGCTGTGGCCTACAAAGCAACTGCCTGCCACCTGACGTGTTCTGGTGTATTATCAGGGATGTTTGATGAATGACGCACGCGAGGAGAAAACCTGTGACGACAACAACGAGCGACCTGCAAACCCTGGCGATCAACACGATCCGCACGCTGGCAATTGATGCAGTACAGAAAGCCAACAGCGGGCACCCCGGCCTGCCAATGGGTGCAGCGCCGATGGCCTATGCTCTGTGGACACGCCACATGCGCTATAACCCGCAAAACCCGTTGTGGTTCAACCGTGATCGCTTTATCCTCAGCGCCGGGCATGGCTCGATGCTGATTTACGCGCTGCTTTATCTGACGGGCTATGATGTGTCGCTGGAAGAGATTATGAACTTTCGTCAGTGGGGCAGCAAAACCCCCGGCCACCCAGAATATTACGAAACACCGGGCGTGGATGTCACCACCGGGCCGCTGGGACAGGGGACGGCCAATGCAGTGGGCCTGGCACTGGCCGAGGCCTTCATGGCGAATTATTTCAACCGCCCCGGTTACAATGTGGTCGATCATTATACGTTCGCGCTGGTGAGTGATGGCGACCTGATGGAAGGGCTGAGCGCAGAGGCGGCTTCGCTGGCCGGCCATTGGGGGCTGGGCAAGCTTATTTATCTGTATGACGATAACAAAGTCACGCTGGATGGTAAGGCCAGTATGATTATGACCGAGGACATCCCCGCACGTTACCGGGCTTATGGCTGGCATATGCTGGATGTGGAAAATGGCAACAACGTCGAAAGGATCGAGGCGGCCATTAATGAGGCCAAGAGCATCACAGATAAACCTACCTTAATTTCGGTGCATACCACTATCGGCTATGGTAGCCCGAATAAGGCCGGGACGAGTCAGGCTCATGGCTCACCGCTGGGGCCAGATGAGGTGAAGCTGACCAAAGAGTATTATGGCTGGCCTCAGGAAGAATTTTATGTGCCTGGTGAGGCGCTTGAACACTTCCGCGAGGCGGTGGAGCGCGGCACGTTTTACGAACAGGGCTGGACGCAGATGTTCGAAGCCTGGCGCGCGGAATATCCCGACCTGGCACTGGAATGGGATCGCGCCATGAGTGGTGAGCTGATTACAGGGTGGGATGCCGATATTCCGGTCTACAGCGGCGACAAAAAGATGGCCACACGCAATGCATCGGGCGAGGTTTTAAACGCCATCGCGCAGCATGTGCCAACGATGATCGGCGGTGATGCAGACCTGGCAGGCAGCACCAAAACGCTGATTAAAGGCGCGGGTAATACCGGGCCAAATCACCCTGCCGAGCGTAATATTCGCTTCGGGGTGCGTGAACACGCGATGGGATCAATTGTCAATGGCATAGCCCTGCATGGCGGTATCCTGAAGCCCTACAGCGCGACCTTTCTTACCTTCAGTGATTACATGCGTCCAGCGGTGCGGCTGGGAGCGCTGATGAACATCACGACGATTTATGTCTTCACCCACGATAGCATTGGATTAGGCGAAGATGGCCCGACCCATCAACCCATTGAGCATTTCGCCGCCTTACGTGCGATCCCCAACCTGACCTTTATCCGCCCGGCAGATGCCAACGAAACAGCAGCGGCCTGGCGGGTGGCGATGACGGCAGAAAACCCGGTAGCCCTGGCCTTCTCACGGCAGGACCTGCCTGTTCTGGAAAATGGGGAATCCATCCAGGAAAAAGCCATGTACGGCGGCTATATCCTGGACGACTGCGAAGGGACACCTCAGATCATTCTCATCAGCACCGGCAGCGAAGTACATATCGCGCGCGAAGCCTACAAAACGCTGATGGCCGATGGTATCAAGGTGCGCGTGGTATCGCTGCCTTCGTGGGAGATTTTTGACGCGCAGGACGCGGACTATAGAGAGAGTGTGCTGCCCCCCCGTGTTACAGCGCGGGTGAGCATTGAGGCCGGGGTGACGCAGGGCTGGCATAAATATGTCGGCAGTCAGGGAATAGTGATTGGCCTGGAACGCTTCGGTGCGAGCGCACCCTATGAAGTGATTTATGAAAAACTGAGCCTCACACCGGAAGCTGTCGTGAAGGCGGCGAAGGGGCTGCTTTAATAAATTTGTCCCGTAGGGGCGCAAATATTTGTGTGCCCCTGCTCAACTGAAGAGAGGGTATATGCCCCTGTCGTATGCAGAATTTATGCGGCGGGCAGTGACTATAACGATCATTGCAGCGCTGGTCGTGGGCGTAATTTTCATTGCCCTGCGGGTGCTGCCCATTCTGGTGATTGGATTTCTGTGCTGGATTATCGCGCAGGGACTCTCGATTCCAGTAAACCGCCTGCGCCAGTGGGGTATAGGGCGTGGGCTGGCTGTGCTTATCACGCTCATTGGGCTGGTGGTGATACTGGCGTTGTTTATCAGGCTGCTGCTGCCGCCGCTGGTGCAGCAGATCAATAACCTGCTGGTGGCACTGCCGGACGCAGCAGCTTTCCTTGTGGAATGGTATAACGACTTTCGCGCCAGTAGTGAAGTTACTGCCAGCTTGCTGCCCGAATTTACAATGGCCGATTATGAAAACCTGTTCAGCGAGGAAGGCAGCCTTGCCAGTGTCGATCTTGGTGGGACACTTCGTGCCCTCTTCCCGGTATTGCTGAATGTTGGCGGTTTTCTGG
>JBGSXK010000127.1:0-10009 GCA_041751455.1 Anaerolineae bacterium | reverse complement strand
ACCTTCAAGCGCATCATGGGTATCTCACCACGCCAGTATGCCGACTGGCAGCGCCTGAACTGCCTGAAGCAGCGCCTGCGTGATGGCGAAAACGTCACTGACGCACTGTACAATGTGGGCTTTGGCAGCAGCAGTCGTCTGTATGAGCGTTCCGATGCTGTGCTGGGCATGACTCCCGCCACCTACAGCCGGGGCGGCGAGGGGATGCACATACACTACACGATTGTGGAATGCGAACTTGGGCTGCTGCTGGTGGGCATGACGGAAAAAGGCCTGTGTGCTGTACACCTGGGGCGCAACGAGGAAGAACTTATCGCCAGCCTGCATAACGAATATCCTGCCGCTGAGCTGGAACGCAACCGTATCGCCATGTGCGACTGGGTGACGCAGATTGTGGAGCATCTCAAGGGTCGTCAGCCGCATCTTGATCTGCCTGTCGATGTTCAGTCCACCGCGTTTGAGCGCCTGGTGTGGCAGGAAATCCTGAATATTCCCTACGGAGAAACGCGCACCTATACCGAAATCGCTGCTTCTATCGGCCATCCGCGCGCCGTCGGGGCTGTCGAATCCGCTGTTTACGCCAATCCGACCACGGTACTCATTCCCTGTCACCGTGCTATCGGCTCAGATGGCAAGCCCAGCCGCCGTTACCAGGGGCGATCGGAATTCAGCCGCAGCACACTGCTCGCCAACGAGCAGAAAATCGCTCAGGCGCAGAAAGGAAAGTAAATGTCCCTTCAACACCCGAATATTCTCTATGTGGGCAATGTGGCGGCAGGTAAAGTCCTGCTGCAGACGGTCACCCCGGACGGTTGGTGGGTTTACCAGCCCTCCGAAACACTGGAAGCGCTGGGTATCTATATCACCTACCTGCCAGACATTACTGTGATTGATGCCAGTGTTCAGCCGGATTTCACGGGCGAGGTTTATGAGCATCTGCGCTCCATCCAGGCACAGCCGCTTCTGGTGCTCACCAATGATCCGACCTGGAATGCTCAGATACTGCTGGAGCAGGGTGTTTACCTGCTGTCACCTTCCAAGACTCCCGGCCAGCTTAAGGCCATTATCAGCTTTATTCTGCGCCACAAGGCTGAGGAGAAAAACCATGCACATCAATTACTGGCTCTCGCAGGCGACTGAAGATCACTTGAGGAACATGCGGGCAGAAGCCGGGCAACGACGACTGGTCCATATTGCGCTGGGCGACCGCCCCTCGCTTTACCGGCATACACTCTATGCCATCGGGAGCGGCATGATCGCTCTCGGTCAGCGCCTTCAGGGTGAACTGACGGCTCCGGTTCCCAGCATGACGACCCTCTCAAAAGGCACGACAAAAAGCTGAGAAAACGAAAACCGCGTCTTTTCAGGCGCGGTTTTCGGTCAGATGGAATCACAACACATCAGGTAACTACATATCGGCTTATTCACTAGCGCGGATAGCGGCGCACATCCGACTCGTATTCTTCTTCCTGGTAGCGACGACGCTCAGCATCCAGTTCTTCAGGGGTATAGGCCGGGGCATCCGGGTTGAAACCTGTCCAGCCATAGGCCTGCCACTGAGCAGCTCGCCGCTCAACATCTACCGAGTTATAGCGGCGCAGGATGCTCTCAACACGGCCAATATCCGGGCCATCTGCCGCGACTGTCACCAGGGCACTGCCCCGCCGCAGCGCTTCGCTGTAATACTGCGCTTCGTCTTCCGGCACACCCATATCCACCAGCGAAGCGGTAATGCCGCCGGTGATCGCACCGGCTGTCGCGCCGATAGCTGCGCCTGTTGCCCCGCCCAGCACTGCCGCCAGCGGGCCAGCCGCCACGATCGGGCCGATACCCGGAATAGTGATAGCCACTAACCCGGCCACCAGGCCAGTCAGCCCTCCTACTACCGCGCCGAAGCCTGCACCCTCACCGCTATCGACATCTTCGTCGTTATCGACGTATGCTGTGTAGCGATTTTCAGGGTCATTCACCGCTAAACTGATATTGGTGCGATGGAATCCGTTGTCAACCAGTTCGTTAATGGCGGCCTGCGCCTGTTCAACAGTATCATAAAGAGCAATCACAACTTCAGACATCATTTTCCTCCGTTGATTAATGTGCAAATGCAAAGCTGCATTCACAATTTCACTATAGAGCCGAATGCAGACTGCATCATGAGCGACCCTGGGCAGATTTGCCTGTGCTTTTGAGGTGGTTTGCTGTGGGTCAGGTGGCCTATGTGCCCTGGGACCTGGCGGGCACGTAATAGAGTACAAATTGTTTTTCCAAAGGCAGATCATAGGGGCTGTACCGCCCAGCCTGCACAGGCAGCCGCGCCCGCAGCCTGTCCAGGCTGGCGATGTCGTATGCCTCCAGGAAAAAGGCGTGACTAATCCCCATAGGAAGGGCTTCAAGATAAGCATCTGTGAATTGATCGGGGGTTAGAATCGTCAGCAGCAGGTCTGGTCGTGTGAAGCTCAACAGGCCATGCACGTAATCCGGCGCAGGCGCTAGCTGGCTGACCATATGCAGATGGGTGCCGGACAGAAATGCCTGCGCGCGCAGCACTGCGTCCTGGCCGTCCGGGTGCAGGATGACCGCCCGGAACTGCCGGTCATAGAGCGGCAGATGCGTGTGAAAATAATAATCGGCCTGGAACCAGGCACAGGCCAGCGCCAGCGTACCCATTACCACCACCCGCGCGCCGGGGTGCTGGATACCTACCAACGCCAGCGCGCCCCGGCTGACCAGGCTGATTCCAAGCGCCAGCAGCAGCGCCACCGCAGGCAGCGCGACCACATAACGCGGTGTCTGTACACTGACGATCAACAGGCTGTTCCCTAACGTCACCGCCAGCAGCCACAGCAGCACCAGCACAGTGCCCGCTTTGCGCCAGCGATAGAGGGCATAACCCAGGCCGAGGATAAAGAGGGGCACCAGCAGGGGCAGCACCAGCGCGCTCTCGCCCATGTAGAACAGGCTCTCGTCACGTGCATGGGTGTAAGCCAGCAGCGGTTTGAGGATATGCTCGTGAATATGAGTGCTGAAGTCGCCAGAGGCAAACAGCACGCGCCAGTAGTCCGAGCTTAATCCGGTCGTATGATCCGCCAGACGGATCGCCGCTGCCCCACCTGCACCATAAATGCCCGCGTAAACTGGCAGCGCGGCCAGTGCTGCTGCCAGTGCTGCCACCCGGAAGCCCTCTACACGTCCCGACGGCTTACAGGCCAGCCACCAGCCACCTATCCACAGGATGACCAGCAGCGTAAACAGCAGTCGCCCGCTTTCATGGAAATAATGCGTCAGGCCAAGCAGGACACCCCCCAATGCCCAATCCAGCCGACGGTTGTCGATCATGCCACGCGACAGACAGGCCAGTGCCCACACACCGCAGCACACTCCGGCGACCTCGGTCAGTCCCAGACGGCTGAAATGCAGATGCGGTGGCAGAGTCACCAGAAGCAGCGCGGCCACCCAGGCCAGCGGGCGGTTAAACAGGGCACGCGCCAGCAGATACAGGCCGGGGATGGTCAGCGCACCGAGCAGCGCACTGGCTGCACGCAGTCCAGTGAAATTATGGCCGAGCAGATTCACGGCGTGCATCTGCACATAAGGATAGAAATGGGCAAAGCCGCCAATACTGCTGATCGGCTCCATCAGCCGGACGTAAGCGTCAGCCTCAAAGCGCAGGACAGCCTGGGTCAGCGCCAGTTCATCCACCAGCACCCGCACACTCGTCTCTAGCTGCCACAGGCGCAGCAAAAACGCGCCAAGTGTCAACACCAGCAGTGCGAGAGTCGCCGGGGCGAAGCCCAGAATATGAAATCCTGCCTCGCTCTGCATCGAGTCGCTGGCGACCTGCCCCCTATCCCCCAGCCCAAAGACCAGCAGCACCAGCCCGGCGACCAGCAGCCCGAACTGCAAATGCGAGGACAGCGAGATGGGCCAGCCAAACTGCGCCAGGGCCAGCGCAGTTAAAGCCAGCGTGCCTGCTGCTGTGAGCAGGATAGGCGGCCAGCGAAAACTGGCTTCTGCTTCGCCAATCGCTGTTGGATCAGGCAGGCTGCTGGCCAGCAGCGTCACACTCTCTCGTGCTGTAGCAGGCGTGTCAGTTGCAGCGGGCGGAGTAATCCTCCGGCGGGTGCGCAGCACCGCCAGCAGCGCACTCGCTGCCGCGATGACCGCCGCCAGCCACCACCAGCGCTGCAAGAATGGACGTGGAGTCATGGGCGCAAAGCCTCCCGCAGGTGCTCGGAATAGCCCGTCATGTAAGGCGCTTCATAAATCACGAATGGCTCAAACGGGGCGACATCATAGTCCCCATACTGCGGGTCCTTGAGATAAAAGGCACGCCGCAGGGTTTCGAGTGTGGCGCTGTCGTGCGGCGCAAGCACAAAAGCATAATTGCGTTTCAGCGCCAGCGTTCTGATATAAGCTTCGTCCAGCGTGGCAGAAGCCATCGTCTCCACACTCAGATCAGCACGCAGGAAGGGCAGCAGCTCCATAAATTCCTGACAGACCTGCGGCGTGATAAACACGATATGGACAGCAGGCGGCAGCGTCTCGGCGGCGCGCAGCAGCGCGTCCTGCGCGTCCCCGCAGTGCATCACCTGGGAGCGATACTGAACATTATAACCGGGCAAGTGCCAGCCGAAGTAATAACCAGCCTGTCCCACTGCCAGCAGCAGCGCCAGCGTCCCCATGATCCACCCCATGCGGCGGCGCACCAGCATCGGCACACTATAGCGGATGCCTGCCGCCACACACAGCATCAGGGCTGGATAAACAACCGTGTAACGGGCGAAAACCGTGTGAATCACCACCAGATTGTTTCCCAGCGAAGTCGCCGTGATCCACAGCAGCAGGATCACCGCTGGGCTGCGCCAGCGCCACAGTACATGGAAAAGCCCCAACAGGAAAAACGGTGTGAGACTTTCCAGCAGCAGTGCTGTGCGTCCGCCATAATACAGATAAACATGATGAAGATCGGGCACATTAACATAAACCAGAAACGAGCGCACCAGCCGTTCCAGCACGGCCTTTACAGGCGCTCCATAACGGTTCAGAATATCATAATAATCGCTGCGAATGCCGGACACATTCATACGCACCGTCAGGGGCATATTCAGCGCCAGCAGTGTTGTGTAGACCGGGGCAGCCAGCAGCAGCATCGTGGCCAGCATCATCAACAGCCCACGCCCGGAGGGACGCGCCCGCCATGTTAGCGCGCCGCCTGCCCACCACAGCAGCACCAGCGGCGTAAACAGGAGCCGCCCGCCTTCATGAAAGCTATGGGTCAGCGCCAGCAGCATCCCACCTGCTGCCCAATCCAGGCGTTGGTTTTTGATCATGGCGCGCGCGATGAACGCCAGTGCCCATGTCCCGCTGGCGGCTGCGGCCACTTCTGTTAATCCCAGTCGGCTGAACTGTAGATGCGGCGGGAAGGTCGCCAGCAGAAGCGCTGCAATGAGCGCGGTTTTAACATCGAACAGGTTGCGCGCCATCAGATAGACCGCCGGAACAGTCAGTGCGCCAATGACGGCGCTGGCCGCGCGCAGCCCGGTAAAATTATGGCCGAACAGGTGGACAAAATAGGTCTGGGCATAGGGGAACAGATGGGTAAAGCCCCCCAGTACACTGACTGGCTCGAACAGGCGCACTGCTGGGTCGCTCTGGAAGCGTAAAATCGTGTGGGCGAACAGCATTTCGTCCACTTCAAAGCGCATCGTGCCACCAAGCTGCCACATGCGCAACGTGAAGGCCAACAGCGTGAAACAGGCCAATGCCAGCGTATGAGGGCGCATGGGCATACTGAATACAGGGAATGCCGCCCCACCCAACCCACTCACGATCAGCACACTGGCTGCGACCCACAGCGCGAACTGGACATGCGGCGACACACTTGCCAGTCCATCGATACCAAGCAGGCCACCATTGATCTCCACCAGCAGCAGCACACACAGCATACCGCTCCCGGTCAGCAATCCGTGAAACCCGTGCAACCGCGCAGGACTCAGTGCCGGGATGATTTCTACCGCTGCTGTCCTGTGGGCAGTTGTCAGCGCCAGCAGCAGTGCGACCCCGCCCAACAGCAGCAGAACAGCGCCTGCACTCACATAAGTGCTGCCATGTACGGGACGCAGGGCAAAGGTGCTTGCCACCATCAGACCGCAGGCCATCCATGACAAGGCTAAAGTATGACGCTCAAGCCACAGACGCAGCCCATACACACTTTTCCGCAGTCTGTCCGGTAGGGCGATCCGATGCAGTGCCAATGCGCCTCCACCCACAATCAACCCGGCGAACAACCAGCGTGAAAGCGAGTGTGGCAGCACGACCAGCATGAACAGGCAGCCGGCTGCCAGCAGCCCGAAGGCTAACGGACGCAATGGTGTGCGGGTGTCGATCATGGCAGGTTTATATCGGTGGCGGGCAGGGCGCGGCGTGGCGGGATGCCGGGTAGGAAGGGCGCATGATACCACGCAAACTGCGCCTCTGCGCCAATGTCATCATAAGGGCTGTACTGCGGTGGCAGGAGGTAGAAATAAGCTTCCAACTGTGCCAGTATCTCTACGTCGTCCGGTTCGATATAAAAGGCATGATCGACTCTCCCCGGCAGCCCTTCCAGATAAGCAGCAGTCAAATCCTGTGCCCTGAGGATGTCCAGCTTCACCGTATTATCCGTCTTCAGAAAGTTGAACAGGCCATGAATATAAGTGGTCGGAAGCGGGGCGCGGCTGATGAGATGCGCCTGAGTGCCAGGGGATAAACCTGCTGCGCGCAGCGCCACATCCTGCCCATCGCGATTGCCCCACAACTGACGCACCTGCCAGTTATACACAGGCAGATGCTGGCCGAAGTAGTATCCGGCCTGAATGGCGGCCAGCAGCAGCACCAGCCCGCCGATAGCACCCCAGTAAAGGCGCTTCTCCGTCATGCGCTCTGGCAGTATCAGTGGCGCGATATAGCGAATGCCCATCGCCGCCAGCAGCATCAGCGCCGGGTAGGCCACCACATAACGCGCTGCCGAGGTGCTGATCTCTAACAGGCCGTTGCCCAATGCCGTCGCCAGCAGCCACAGGAGCAGCAGCAGTGCCCCCGGCACACGCCAGCGCCAGATCGCATACCACAGACCGAGCAGGAAGGCCGGCGCGATCACGGGCAGCAGCAGCGCAGTCTCGCCGCGATAGAACATGCTGTAATCCAGAACATGCACGACCATCAGCAGCGGCTTGAGAATTTGCTGGTGCAGATGCTCGCCATAGCTGCCGACCCCAACCAGTGTTTGCCAGTAATCCCCTGGCAGGCCGACAGTGGCCGAAACCAGGCGCGGTGTCACGGGCATTTGCAGCCCGGCCAGCGTGTAATAGACGGGGAAGGCCGTCAGCAGTGCCGCCAGCCCAGCCAGCAGTGCGCCCCGGCTTATAACGCGCGGGTGGTAGAGCAGCAGCAGGCCTGCCCCCCACAGCAGCACCAGCGGGGTATAGAGCAGCCTTCCGCCCTCATGAAAATAATGCGTCAGTCCCAGCGCGATGCCTCCCAACACCCAATCACGCCGCTGCCGATGCAGTATCCCACGTGCCAGCAGTGCCAGCGCCAGCGTCCCTGTAAAGGCGCTGAACGGCTCGGTAAGCGCGAGGCGGCTGAAATGCACATGCGGCGGAAACGTCGCCAGCAGCAGCGCCGCGATCCACCCCGTTTTGCGGTCAAACAGGGTTTTGCCCAGCAGATACATCACTGGGATGGTCAGCGCGCCGATCAATGCACTGGTGATGCGCAGCCCGGTGAAGCTGTGCCCGAAAAGCTGGATACTGACCGTCTGGAAGTAGGTAATCAGGCGGGGGAAGGCGGCGATATTATCGACAGGCTGCACCAGTTTGGTATCCACGTGGAACAGCGCCCCGCGCGCAGCCTCCAGAAAAGACAGCTCATCCACCAGAAAGCGCACACTGGTTTCTAGCTGCCAGGTGCGCAGGCCAAACGCGAAAAGCGTCAAAAGGCCTAACGCCGCTATACGCGAGCGCGAGAACCCAACCAGACCGCTGTGAGTTTGTGGTGCTGTCTCATGTCCTGTGCCGCTCAGTCCGGCGGCGATCAATGCCAGCCCGGTCACCAGCAGCGCAAATTGCAGATGCATGGGCAGGGTTTGCAGGACAGGAACGCTGAGAAAATCACCGTTGACCTCTGCCAGCAGCAGGAGAAACAGTGCCCCCACTCCCACCAGCGGCCAACGGATATGCCCGACCTTCCACGCGGCCTGCGCTGGCCGGGGCAGGTGGGGAAAATCCGCGTCATGCGCCGCCAGCCACAGCGCACCGCCTGATGCCAGACCCCCTGACAGGAGCAGTAACACCGCCAGCGGCAGCCCTTCTTCAGAAAGATCGAGCCGAGGTTGGAAGGCGTGCGCGCTGGCAACCAACAGGTAGACCGCGCTCACCGCCAGAATGTGTGTCAGCGCCAACCTGTGCCGCAGAACAGCCTGTCGCCATACGCCCTGTGCTGCTCGGTCTGATCTGCCCGCCGGGAGGCGTGCCCCGCGCAGCGTGATCACCAGGCCGAAGACTAGCAGGGTTAAGAGTGCCATCGTGGAATAAGGCCGTCCCAGGAGCAGCAGCAGGCCAATGAATCCGATCGCGGCCCCTGCAAAGAACAACCAGCGTGTGTGTGAATCGAAGCGCGTCATGGGCGTGGCTGGTTAGAAAAGCCCGCGAAATAAGGGGCAAAATAGAGTACGAACTGATCTTCCAGTGGCAGGTCATAGGGGCTGTACTGTGGGGGCAGCAGGAAGAAATGCTTTTCCAGCAGTGCCAGCGACTCGTCATCATCCGGTTCCAGGAAAAAGGCGAAATCTACCTCCCGTGGCAGCGCGGCGAGGTATTCCGCTGTGAGGTCCTCACGCTTGAGCACTTCCAACCCGACCTGACCGTGCATAAATGCCACCACACTGCGGGTAGATAGCTCATCAACATCGGCCAGGCTGACCACATAAACACGGGTGCGCCGGGGGAAATCCAGCGAGCGCAGGGCGGCATCCTGCGCGTCGGGGTGGCCCCAGTCCGCGCGGAACTGCTGGTTATAGAGCGGCAGATGTACCTGAAAATAATACCCTGCCTGGAGCACAGCCAATCCCATCGTTAGTCCAACCAGCGCCCGTGTCTGCCATCGCCCAGCAGGCAGCACCAGTGGCACGGTATAGCGGATGCCCACCGCCACCAGCAGCGCCAGCGCCGGAAAGACCATTACGAAACGGGGTGAACCGGCACTGTCCACCATCAGGGTGTTGCCTGCTGAGGTGGCCAGCACCCACAGCAGCAGCAGCAGCAAGCCCGGCCTGCGCCACCCACGCAGCGCAAAGCCAATCCCCAACAGCACCAGCGGGAACACGGCGGGCAGAATAAGCCCGGTTTTGCCCCGGTAGAACAGCGTGGTTTCAATGCGGTGGATATAGACCAGGAATGCAGGCAGTACATGATCGCGGATGTGCCACGCAAAATTCCCTGTGCGGAACAGGTCACGCCAGTAGACCCCGGACAGGCCGGAGTCATTACTGACCATGCGTGCTGCCAGCGGGCGATCCATGCCGATCAGCGTCGTATAAATCGGCAGCGCGACGATCACCAGCACCAGCCCGGCCACCAGCAGATTGTGCCAGTCAATCCGTGGTCGCCAGATGATCACCAGTCCGGCCAGCCACAACACCGCCAGTGGTGTATAAAGCAGCCTGCCGCCTTCATGAAAATAATGTGTCAGCCCCAGCAGCGCCCCCCCTGCGGCGTAATCCAACCGATTGTTATGGCGCAGGCCGCGTGCCAGGAACGCCAGCGCCAGTGTGGCGAACAGCGGGCTGGCAATCTCCGAAATGGCAATACGGCTGAAATGCACATGCGGCGGAAATGTCGCCAACAGCAGCGTGGCGATAAGGGCAGCTTTTTTATCGAACACCATGCGCCCCAGGAAATACAGCGCAGCTACGCCTGCCGTCCCCATCAGCGCGCCCGCCGCCCGCAGGCCATAAAAATTGCGCCCCCAC
>JBGSXK010000126.1:0-3606 GCA_041751455.1 Anaerolineae bacterium | reverse complement strand
TATGTTGTGCAGGAGACTCAGACAGGGCGAGGCAAGCTGTTTGAGTTGCTGGCAGACATGACTGATGATGATGGCGCCATAGCTGATCTTGAGGAATTGGAGGATTGGTTTGACGGCCTCGATGATATGTGATAGACGAGGGTAGATCAATCATAGCGATCTCGTCTGAATCCCTGCTGGCCGACTATTCAACTGAGAATGTTAGGGAAGTGTCATTCGAATCTGGCGATTAAAACTGGACACCTGGGGGTGTGAAAGCTGTGAAGATGAGGCGTGAGCCGTAAAAACTAAACGCAAAGGATGAAATATGAGCCTGTGAGGGTTGTGAAACCTGTGAGCACAGGCTCTTTTTGTGGAGTGCCTTCACAACTTCACAGGGCTCACAGGTTGTGAAATTGATTGCTACTGCATTTCAAAAAATTCATACCCCATCACCATGAGCGGCAAAGTGTGAAAAACAGGGTTGTGAAGGTTGTGAAAGGTGTGAACTGAGTCTATGTGGAGGACGTCCTAATATGGCTGACTGATACCGGGCAGCAGCGAAAGCCACCTGAACCATGCTGATTCGCATCCGGGTGCCGTGTGGCGCTTAAAATCCGAACTGTTTCGCGGTGACAACGGTGATGCAGACGTGATTGACGCTTAATCGGATTTCCCAATTTGGATGCGCTTGAATTGTTCAAGTTCATCCTGGGTATTCAAATTCATAAATGATGTGCCATCAGGATCAAATCGACTGAGTTCAGCATCATCTACAAAGCGCGTCTTGAGCACATCGAAAATATCGCTGATCTTCAAATTTCCCTGTTGGATGTGTTCGTGCATCACTGGCAGACAGCGTTGATGGTAGACAGCGTGAAGCCCCTGAAGCACGCCCGCCACATGCGGAACAACTGCGTCATAACCCGCACTGATCTCCGTCAGATGGCGCAGCAGCGTGGCATTGACGTGTGGCATGTCGCAAGCCAGACACAGGGTATAGTCGCTTTTACTGTAACTAAGCGCAGTATACAATCCGCCGAGTGACCCGGCACCGGGGATCACATCAGGATACACGGGTAGATTAAACTGTTGGTATGGATCAAGCTGATTGGCAATCAGAATCAGGGGATAACCTAACTGACCAGAACGATCAATCACATGCTGAAGCAGCGGCTTCCCACCCAGCAGAACGAAGCTTTTATCCGTCCCCATCCGCCGCGATTGACCACCCGCCAGAATCGCAATCGTGATCGAGCTATTCATGCGTGTAGTAGGCTCTCTGGTCGCAGGCTTTACAGAGTGTTCGCCCCTCTGTCACGACTTCACGCGCATTCAGGATTTCTTCGCCACATACCGCACAGTTGACCCGCAGGCCGGGGCGGCTGATGAGCGCCTGCATGTCCAGGGTAAGCTGCACTTCACGCCAGCACAGCAGATCATCAGTGGGCATAACCTGATAGGCTTCCAGCATGGTGTGCCAGCGACTGCGTTCGTTCGAGTCACACAACGCCGCTTTTTGACGGGCCTGTGGGTTTGGCGCAATGCGGACGGCGTATCCGGTTTCAGTATCCACAAAGGTTGCCGCCACCTTACCATAATCGATCAACCGCATCGTGCGTCGACCCAGCCAGCAGTTGACCCCCACGCTGACCCCATCCGCGAAACAACCGTCGGTCTCAACAAATGTATACAGTCGCTTATCTGTTTGTGGCAGGTTGAGTCTAAGCAGGTCACCTGCCAGCATCCCCATCCGCACCCCCAGCACCTGCCGGGGACACAGATGATTGTGTAACGCGGCTGATTGTGCTAAAAATTTATCCAGTCTCGGCAGTGTTTTCGCCTCAAAATCCAGCGCTAAGCTCACCATCACTATTTCCCTGAGTAGACAGCGGCATGAGACATGTATCTCACGCCGCTGTGAAGAACCTAAACTTTTTCGACTCTAACCATTGTATCGTAGAACACCGCGCTGCCGCCTACGGGGTCAACTAGGGTTGTATTCGGGGTGTGCGGGTCGGTTCGCAGTGCTGCGTTGATGTGCAGCCCGCGACCACGACGTTCATCAGCCGGGACGGTGGTTCCATTGATCGTGAAAGGTACGCTGCCATAGGCCCAATGACCAAAGCCCAGGCTAACGGCGATCACACCCGGACGAATGCCCTGTACGGCTTTGATCTTGCCGATCATCGGCACCGTATGACCATTTCCCAGATCCCACTCTCCCGCCAGATTGGTGGGTGAGACGATCCGCACGGAGTCGCCATCGTTCAGGCCGCGGGCGGTGGCATCAACCACATTCATCAGCACGAAATTCTCCGGCAGGACACCCAGCAGCCAATAGTTGGAGGCAGTACGGCTTTTCGTCTGTGCAATCTCACGATAAGTGATCAGTTGCAGGTCAAAGCCATCCTGAGCATCCTGTTCACTGACCAGATCACCTAACAAGCCCATGCCGGATGGGATATAGCGGGCATAACCTGCCAGCCGCTCACCATTCATGCTGTTGCGGGTGTCGTAGGTCTTTTCCTGATAGATGTTGATGAGCTTGCCGTAACGGTTGCCAAGCTGCGTACCGTTGGCGGTTTCACGATAGCCACCGCTGTAATTCTGGAAGCGTCCGCCGCGATTGAGGACATAGACCACCTTCGGCCACAGATCCCCTGCGATTGCCTGCCAACGTTCCAGATCAAACACGCTGCTGCGCAGGTGACGGCGCGATTCGGTGAAGATGCGAATTTCTTCTTCATCTGCGTCTGGCACACTGTCACTGCCATCTTCCTTCTCACCCCAGGCCAGGTTCGCGGTCATCCGAATATAAAGATCGTCCGGGTGCGTAAAGGGTTGACCCTCACCAAAGCCGTTTTCACCAAAGCCGGGGAGTTCTAACGCTTCTGCTAACCCCAACAACAGGGCTTCCATCGACATCGGGGTTTGCTGACCAAACACGGTGACATCCGGCACCAGCGGATCAATCGCTGGGTTACGCAGCGGCTGAATTTTATGGGCGACATTGGGATGACTGCCCTGAAATTCCCAGCGTTCCAGATACATCGTATCCGGGAAGATATAATCGGCGTACATACTTGTCTCGCCGATAAAGGCATCCATAGCGATAAAGAGTGGCAGTTTTTCAGGGTCGCTCAGTGTTTCAATATTGGTGTGACCGGCAGGCAGTGAGTAGACGGGCGATCCCATATACAGGAACAGCGCCTTAACCGGGTACGGGTAAGCATCACCAATCGATGGTGCAATTTCCTGATAAACGTCGGTTGCCAACGGATACCAATTGCGCCTGGCTGGATACCCATCCCGCATGAATAGCGTGCTATTCTCATATTTCTCGGAGCGGATAATTGTCGTGCCAAAGGGGGCGAGTTTTGCATACACAGTGTCAATGCTGAACGGCTGCCCTGCTCCCGTTCCATCAGCCTTATAGGTCGTTGCCTTGACCAGGCCACCGGCCCAGTCATAATTGCCAATCAGCGCATTGAGGGTATACCAGGCGTACACATTATAGAAACCATTGGTATGCTGGCTGACACCCCGGTGAATATCGGCCACAGCTCGTTTGCCATGATTGGTGAATTCATAGGCGACTGTTTTCAGGTCATCAGCGCTGACACC
>JBGSXK010000125.1:0-3571 GCA_041751455.1 Anaerolineae bacterium | reverse complement strand
TCTAAAGCTGCACGTACACTTTCATAGCTGATGAATGGCTGCTGATTACCACCTGGCATCGGGATATGTATTGATACCTGCATCCTGCCCAACGAGTTTATACATCTGGAAACCTGTAAAGGGATGCCCCAATATGCCGTCATGAATGGCCCAGGAGCGACCACGTATCGTTTTCCAATTATCAGGATGCCTGAAGGTCTTTTCTGGCGCAAGTTTTCGATGCAGCACACCTCCAGGTTGGAACTCCTGATGAATATTCAGCATCTCCTGTCGCCCACGCATATAATTAAATCCGTAACGTTCAAAAACAATAGCATTATGATAAGCTAAGGGCTCAATTAGAAACATATTATGGCCTGTGCGAGCAACAAATTCCTCGAAAAGTGGCACCAGATTACGGAACACACGCAGTCCTGCCCTGACCTGCCCTGGTGCCAGCCCGGCTTTCATCGCAGCCTCTTCAGCAGGCAGGTTACGTCCTGTAGTACCAAGATGAGTGGGATTGCCATGCTTATCCACATCCACATTAAAACGTGGTGCATCCGGGTCATTTACCGTGACTAAAAGCACCAGAAGCTGGTTATTGAACGTGTCTGCCATATTCAGGTATAGCATGGGATCAAAATCAGTTGCATGGCGGCGCACCGCAATTTCCAGGGCACGACTACCTGTTGGGCAGCGAAACTGTACCACCCGGTGATTTTCCACGGTTAAGGTTTCCTGATCAATCTGATACTCAGAAAAAAGCCATTCTGGCAGGAGAGTGCGATAAATGGCTTCCTTCTCCACCTCTGGTAGGCGGTTAATCTCGCGTATCGAATTAGGCCAGCCAGTCGCTGTAGTCATAAGCCCTGCCCTCGCAAGATTAATACTCGTTTTTCAAAGCGCGACGTATCTGCCGTTCAGCATCACGTTTCGATATCGAGTCGCGCTTATCGTAAAGCTTCTTGCCTTTTGCCAGCGCAATTTCAACCTTTGCCCTGCCCTTCTGGAGGTAAATCATCGTCGGCACAACGGTGTAACCTCGTTCCCGCATCCGGCTGATAATCTCCGCGATTTCTTTTCTGCGCAGCAGAAGTTTGCGGGGACGTAGTGGGTCGCTGTGTCCAAAAATACTAGCCTGCTCGTAAACAGCGATATGAATATTCATCAGCCAGAGTTCCCCTCCGCGTTCCTGAACAAACCCATCCGCTAGGCTAACCCGGTTCGCTCGCACTGACTTGATCTCTGAGCCCATCAAGACGAGGCCAGCCTCAAAATTGTCTTCCAGATA
Organism: Anaerolineae bacterium; assembly: GCA_041751455.1. Classification (GTDB taxonomy): domain Bacteria; phylum Chloroflexota; class Anaerolineae; order Aggregatilineales; family Phototrophicaceae; genus JAIOHN01. The sequence goes on along the minus strand of JBGSXK010000125.1, from coordinate 2,298 downwards.
ATAATCGTGACTGGCCTTCCGGTTACGCGCAATGACTTTAACGCCTTCAACCATGCTGTTCTGCCTCTATAAAAGCAGCCTCACGCTGCTGTAACTGGCGAATGGCCTCGCCCAATTCCACATCCCGGCCATCTGCGTCAGGAATCATCGTAATATCTGGCTCCAGTCCCTGACCTTCAATCGCGTAACGCTCAGGAGTCAGCCACTCTGCCGAGGTGATATGCAATGATGATTCGTCGGATAACCTGAATATCTGCTGTACAGTACCCTTGCCGAAGGTGGTCTGGCCGATTACTATCCCGCGCTGGTGGTCTTGTAGTGCCCCCGCAACGAGTTCTGCTGCACTGGCAGTCCCTTTATTTACCAACACCGCCAATGGAAGCTCGACAGCCAACCCACCCTGTGTGGCCGTAAAAATCTGTTCGCTATCCCGATCCTGCTCGTAGAGGATGACGGTGCCGTCCACCAGAAATTCACTGGCAACGACCACGGACTCCTGGAGCAGCCCGCCACTGTTATTCCGCAAATCCACGATGAGTGCCTCGATATTTGCGTCGTTTAGCTCCCCAAGTGCAGTTCGAAGCTCCTCGGGAGTGCGGCTGGTAAAGCGCATTAGTTGCACATAACCCAACCGCTCATCCTCGTTAAGTACGCGCCAGACCACCGAGGGAATATTGATTACATCGTAGGGAATGAACACCGTAAATTCATCACCAGTGGTTTTCACAACGGTAACTTCAACGCCACTTCCCTCTTTCACCTCGCCGCGCAGCATCTGGTCGAGCACATCTTGCTGGACGCTCAGGTTAATCTCTTCACCATTTACTGCCACAAGGATATCCCCTTCTTCAATGCCAGCCCTTACCGCCGGGCTATCTGGATAAGGGAATAAGACAAACGCGCCGCTTTCATCTCGATGCACTTGCACGCCGATACCGCCATAAGTCCCGGCAAGTACATCCGACTCACTCTGCGCGACTGGCGGATCAATGAAAAAGGTGTAACGGTCTTCCAGGGAAGCCATCACACCTCGAATAGCAGCATACTGACGCGCCATGTATTCCGGTTGTTGGCGCAAAAAATGCCTATCCAATAACGACTGGACTTCATCAAGTAAAGGATAACTCTCTACATCATTTTGCGTAGGAGCCGCAAATGCTGGGTTTAAGCCAACCAGATCCCGAAAGAAGAATCCGGCAGCGAACACAACAGCCAAACTAATTCCTGCCAGCGCGCCAATGATGACCGAATAGCCAAGACCAACCCGCCCTTGAGTCACTTTATTCATACCAACTCGCTTATCCGCTTGCATGATTTTACATCTAGTGGTGAAATTGTAGCATCACGACCCACTTTAGCATAACCCGGAAAACAATCATAATGGCAGAAAAACGGATTGCACCTCTTGTACTTGTAGCTGACGACGAAATTCATACCACCCATATGTTGGAGTTGATTTTTGAGCGTGAAGGTTATCAGGTCAAGGCTGCGAATGATGGTGTTGCTGCGCTGGAATATGCACAGCACCTTCTCCCTGACTTAATCCTGCTTGACATTCAAATGCCCGGCATGAATGGGTTCGATGTCCTCCGCGCGCTGCGCGAGAATCACCTGACGGCCAATATCCCCACAATTCTGATTACCGCTAAAGCGATGAAACCCTCTGATATTGCGCATGGCTTAAACCTGGGTGCAGATGATTACCTTTCTAAGCCCTTTGCCCCACTTGAATTGATTGCGCGGGTAGAGAGCAAGATGAAAGCCCGTCAGTTAGAAGACATGCTTCAGCGGCAGAATCTCACGCTTGAAGCTCTCCTGCGGGTGGGTGAAGCGCTTAACCAGTCCCTGGAGGTTAATGACCTTCTTGAGCTTATTTTGTTGCTTACGCTCGATTTGCTTCCGGGTGATGTGGCTGCACTCTATCGCTTTGCAGAGAATGGTGATCTCATTACTTATCGTAGTCAGAATGCAGGAAACTCATCAGAATATCAACATGGGACTAAAGCAGTGATCAAAAGATTTTTGAAGAATCCCACTGCGTTAACATGGCCTGATGACAAACCTCTGCTTCCAGAATTTCCCTATGGGATGGCCGTTCCCCTGGAGCACAGTAATAATTTACAGGGGATGCTCATGATCGCGGCACACACACAGGAGTATGACCCTGATCATCTGCGGTTACTTAAAGGTATTGGCAAGCAAGCCTCACTGGCGTTAAGAAACGCTGAGTTATACGAAATACTGGCCGACCATGCAGAACATCTTGAAGAAACTGTCGCGGCCCGCACCGCAGAATTG
>JBGSXK010000124.1:0-2299 GCA_041751455.1 Anaerolineae bacterium | reverse complement strand
GTTTGAGAAAACACCTTTATGGCTCGTAAGAGCGTTTTTGTCACCACAAACCATCAGTAAAGATAAGGAGAATGTACGGTGATTAAGAAACAATATCTCAAGAGTCGCCCGGTGTGCAAAGTGACTTTTGCGGTGGATGCGGGCAAGAGTACAGAAAGTGCCGCCCTGGTCGGAGACTTTAATGGCTGGAAAGCTACCCCAATGGAACCGCAGAAGGGTGGGCGCTTTAAGACCGTGCTGGAACTGGAACAGGGGCGTGAATACCAGTTCCGCTACCTGATCGACCAGAACGAATGGCGTAACGAAGAAGAGGCCGATAAGTATGTTGGCAACCCGTTTAATGGTGAAAATTCGGTAGTCTCGGTTTAGCTCCAGCCTTTAACACCCCCATTTCCCCTGGAGTTTCGCCCTGAGAAAGCTCGCTTGCGGTGGCGAAACTCCATCCGATTTTAACCTTTGTTTCAGTCGGCAATTTCCAGTTCCAGTTCAAACTCCGTAATAATGTCCTTTAAAATGTTTTCCCCGGTTTTAGACGTATTTTCGGCAGTCACCACCCGCAGATCAGCTATCAAGCGCTCCGACAGCTCATCGTTTTGCGTTACACGCTGGGCCAGGCTTAACGCACCCGCTGCGCAGGCGATAGCATAACGTGGCTGAGGGCTGTCCAGGTCGTTGCCAGTAAAGGTGTAGCTGGTGTACATACGCTGTGTCATTTCCTGCGCTGCCAGCAAATCCAGAAGCGACTTGCTTTCCTTGCTTTTGAGGGCAGGGGCATATTCCGCGGCAAAGGCTTCAGTATCCATCTGCCCCAGCATCACGCGAGCATAATGTTCACGTAGTCGCCAGGGATCGAGGTGATACTGATGGGTCAGTTCTTCGTAAGCGCGGTCAATCTCGCTGGCAGTGTTGTCCAGTGCCCGCCGCAGCGTGCCTTTCCACAGTGTGTCGGCCGATCCCTGTCCAGTAGCCCAGTGCGCCAGCCCGTGTTGGTCGCTCCAACTGCTGGGTTCTTCAATCTCAATAGCCACCGAGGGCGGATTTTCTGTGAAATACCGATCCAACGAAATCATTCGAAAGCCCACTGCCAGCGCTTCATGGGTCACCAACCAGCGCAGGAATTGATCTTCGCCCACATAATGATGACCGAAAGTCTCGCCCTCGGTGGCTACCAGCAGGAGCGTGCCATCGAATTGGCGGCGAGGAGCCAACGAATTACGCGACCAGTGTCCCGCGCCGCCCAGGTTATAAATGTTAAAGGAAAGTTCAGTAGAGAGTGCGTCGTCGCGTATGAATACGCCTATATTGCGCCCACGTGAGAGTTCAATTTTGTAGGGGCCAGCGCCCCCTTCCAGCGGCATCGCGCGGATTTGCTGGCGGGCCAGCAGGGTATATTGAATTCCTGCATCAGCCAGTGTCGAAAGTGTTTCGATATCTACCGCCATCTCCGGCAACCAGAATCCCATCGGCTTGCGCCCATAATGATGCTCAAAGGCCTTAATACCCCAGTGAGCCTGGGTATGCTTATCGCGGCGGCGCGCCAGCGGCAGAATGCTGTGATGATAAGCGGTTGCCAGCGCATTGCCCTGGCCTTCCTGTGCGGCGGCCTTATCTGCCTCGGTGATGGTCTGGTAGACTCCTGGCTCGCGCCGTTGCAGCCAGGTCATCAGGGACTCGCCCATGCTGAAGCTGATATGATCGAAGTTCCCGGCTGCTGCATTGGGCTTATAGCAGGCTTCGGTAATGCGCTCATTCCAGTTGTGGTAGGGCGCTGCCCCTAACTCATTGCCCACCACATGAGTGAGAGGATTACCACGCGGTGGCTGGCTAAAATGCCCGTATACGCATAGGAAGCTGTGATCGAATTTGGACACGCCTTTCCTCCTTGGTTCGTATTATGCGGCGGTTTATCCGCCGATCTGCTGGCGGCCTGTGCGACAGGTAAACCGATGATGAGCTGTCACTTTTTCTTATATCCCAGTCGCGCGCCGGAAGGCACAGAGCGGTTTTCAAACTGGGCAAAATCCTCCAGGCGTAGGTCTGTCCCCAGAATGACATCACGCCCAACAGTATAACCAGCGGGGACATGAGTGTTCTTACCCACACAGGTAATGCCCAACTCGCCTACATCCTGAATTTTTCCGACATGTGCGTTATGCCCGATGACGACGATCTTATCCAGAATGCAGCGCTCTACCACTGCACCCGCTTCGATATAACTATCGGTCAGAATGATGGACTCGCGCACAACAGCATTAGGACCCACATACACTCCCGGTGACAGCACCGAGCGCTCGATAAT
>JBGSXK010000123.1:0-9810 GCA_041751455.1 Anaerolineae bacterium | reverse complement strand
CAGAAAAAATCGACCAAAAAGGAGGTGATGGCAACGCAGGAAATGAAAACTGAGCCTACCAAACATCTTATCTTTAATAAATGTTTTAGGGAGTGAAGCCATGCGTCAAGCAAGCTATAAGAAGTTAAGTCTGTTAGTGGTTCTCCTGGTCGCTCTCGGCCTGCTGGCCTTTAGTGTGGCCGCGCAGGGTATCCCGAACGTGGCACGTGAGGACACCGTAATCTTCGACATTGACGGCGGCACGGCGACCATCGCCAACCCCTTCAATTTTAACAACCTTGCCCCTGGCGGTATCTCTGGTGGTCGTCAGATTGGCTATCATCAGGCCGTGAACGAACCGCTGTTCATCCTCAACTACGAAACTGGCGAAATTCAGCCCTGGCTGGGTGAGAGCTTTACACCCAACGAGTCGCTGGATGTCTGGACGCTCAAGATTCGTGATGGCGTAACCTGGTCGGACGGTGAAGCCTACAATGCCGACGACGTGGTATTCAGCATCAACATGCGCCTGGACGACGAGACCGCCAGCCTGGGCGATGCGCCTGCCATGCAGCAGTGGGTGGACAGTGTTGAGAAAATCGACGACCTGACGGTACAGTTCAACCTGAAGAACCCCAACCCACGCTTCCAGTTGGACTACTTCTCAGTACGTATCTGGGGCAGCCCGCTCATTCTGCCGGAACACGTGTGGGCCAACGAAGACCCGTTTACGTTCACCTTCTATGACCTTGAAAAAGGCTGGCCGCTGGGCACCGGGCCATACAAACTGGTGAGCGCGAGCGAAAATGAATTCGTCTATGACCGCAACGACAGCTGGTGGGGCGCAGAGACGGGCTGGAAGCCACTTCCGCAGCCGCAGCGTCTGATCTGGGTGGCGACGGGTAACGATGATGTACGCTCGCTGCTGGCGATTGACAACCAGCTCGACAGCGTGATGGATATCACCCTGGGCGCGTTTGAAGCGATTATCGCGCAGAACCCGAATATCGTCGCCTGGCAGAGCCAACTGCCCTACGCCTGGCTGGACCCCTGCCCACGTCAGATGTCCATCAACCACACCATTGCTCCGTGGGATGATCCCGAAATGCGCTGGGCGCTGAACTACGCGATGGACCGCGACCAGATCGTGCGCATCGCCTACGAAGGCACCACCATTCCTTCCCGCAGCATGTTTGTCGAGTACGGTGGTCTGATTACCCCGTACATCAACTCGCTGGAGTCCCTCGGTCTGACCATGGGCTTCACCGCCGATATCGCGCTTGCTCAGGAAATCATCGAGAGCAAGGGTTACACACTGAACAGCAACGGCATCTACGAGAAGGACGGCCAGGAACTCTCACTCAACATGCAGGCACACGAAGGCTTCATTGAGAAGCGTCGTATTGCTGAGAATCTGGTCGAGCAGTATCGTTCTGCGGGTATCGCCGCTACCCAGAGCAATGTGGAAGGCGCGACCTGGGGCGATAACAAGGCCTTTGGTAACTTCGAAGCTGTGCTGGACTGGGATGCCTGTGGTTCGATCAACGAACCCTGGGCTTCGATGGATCGTTACAGCAATGACTGGCTGGTTCCGATTGGTGAGCGTGCCCCTGGTGGCAACAACTTCGTCCGCTGGAGTGGTGAGAAGAATGACCGTTACAGCGAACTGGTAGACGAGATTGGCGTACTGCCGCTGGGCGACGAAGCCATTCTGCCGCTCTTCAACGAAGCCATGCAGCTTTGGTACGAAGAACTACCCTTCATCCCCATCACCCAGGCCAAGAAGCTGATTCCGTTCAATACAACCTACTGGACGGGCTGGCCGACTGCCGAAAATAACTTCAACCATCCGGCAACCTGGTGGCAGAGCACGCACCAGATCATCCACGAACTGCAAAAAGTGCAGTAATCCTTTACCGCGGACAGGGAGGCCCTATAGTGCGGCCTCCCTGTAACTAAAGAATAAGTTCTTAGATCAGGGCGCGGCACCGCGCCCTGATCGCAAAAATCAAATTTAGCAGTTTGTTCTTTTGGAGATTGTTGTATGAAGGGGATCACACTTAACTACCTGGCGCGGCGGCTGGGCGTTTTTGTCCTGACGATCTGGGTTGCGGCGACGATTATCTTCATCGTGCCGCGCCTGTCCCCTGGCGATCCGATCCAGTCCATGATTACCCAGGCTACAGCCACCACCGGCAGCATCGAAGGCTCTGATAGAATTATCGAGGCATGGCGGGAGCGCTTTGGCCTTAACGATAATATCATAGTCCAGTACATCCGCTACCTGGGCAATCTTATCAGATTTGACTTCGGTTATTCACTCTCGGAATTTCCCACGACAGTGGCCGATATGGTCTCACGCGCTCTGCCCTGGTCGATTGGCCTGGGGTTTGTCTCGCTGATGCTCACATTTTTTATAGGCAACTTTTTAGGGGCTATCCAGGCCTGGCAGCGTACCCCTGGGTGGATTAAAACGTCGATTCCTTTTACGATGATTTTTACGTCAGTACCCTCGGTACTGGCTGCGCTTCTGTTTATTTATCTTTTTGCCTTTAATATGAAATTGTTCCCGATTCAGGGGCCTTATGGACGCGGCCTGGTTGAAGGCTTTAACTGGCCGTTTATTTCCAGCGTCATTCATCACGGCATCCTGCCTACCGCTGCGCTGGTGGTGGTGTCCTTTGGTTACTGGACGTTGGGGATGCGCGGCATGATGGTGACGATTGAAGGCGAAGACTATATGACGCTGGCACAGGCGAAAGGTCTGCGGCCCTTTTATGTACTCTATCGCTATATGGTGCGTAACGCCATTCTGCCGCAGATTACCGCGCTGGCGCTGTCATTAAGCACACTGGTTGGCGGCCAGATCCTGGTCGAGGCGCTGTTCTCCTATCGAGGAATGGGCACAGTCATCTTCCGTGCCATTCGCAGCCAGGATTACAACGTACTCCAGGGCGCATCGTATATGGTCATCCTGCTCACCGCGCTGGGGGCGCTGGCCATTGACCTGCTCTATCCGCTGATCGACCCGCGTATTTCGTTCGAAGGGAAGTAGACAATGGCGACTATCGAATCGGGCGCTGAGGCGGCTGCCCCACAAACCGCAGTAGTCCAGCTTCAGCAAAAGAACATGAGGCGCTTCAACCGCTGGGATACCCCCTGGCTTAACTGGAAGCTGCTGGTGGGACTGACTATGGTTGGCGCGATCTTTGTGGCTGGTCTGGTAGGACCGCTGCTCTGGGATACTAATCTCGCTTTTGTAGCCAGTTCCCCACTGAATTTGCCGCCCGTGGGTTTTGTGAATACACGTGGCGAAGAAGGGACGTGGGCGCATCCCCTGGGGACGGAAAACAGCGGACGCGATATGCTGGCGACGATTCTGGTGGGTGCACCCAGCACATTAATGGTCGGTCTGGTGGCCTCGACGATAGGCATGGGCGTGGGGATTATCCTCGGCTTCACGTCTGGTTTCCTGGGAGGATGGATTGATGATGTGATCCGGCTTGCCTCTGATATTGCTGTCACCATTCCCTCGCTGCTGGTGCTGATCGTGATCCAATCGGTTTTTCCGGTCATCAGCCTCTTTACAATGGCGGTGCTGCTGTCGTTATTTGCATGGCCGCGCCCTACCCGCCTCATCAGGGCGCAGGTACTGACGATGCGTGAGAGCGGCTATGTGCAGATGGCACGGCTTTCCGGTGTACCCGTGAGGAGCATCATGTTCCGCGAAATGATGCCCAACCTGCTGCCCTACCTGGCCGCCAGCTTTATCGGCAATACTGCCGGGAACATCCTGGCCGCGATTGGCCTGGAAATCCTCGGTCTGGGCGCACAGCGCATCCCGACATTAGGTGTCACGATCTATTACGCCATCGAAAATTCGGCGCTGCTGCGTGGTATGTGGTGGTGGTGGGGTATTCCTACGCTCATTCTTATCGTGATCTTTATGGGGCTGCTGCTGGTCAACCTCGGCCTCGACGAAATCGCTAACCCACGCCTGAAACGCGCGAAGGCAAGCTGATGAACCACATACCGACAGCATCCAATGGAAAAAACGGTAGCAACCAGCCTGTCCTGCAAGTGCGTAACCTACGTGTACACTACGAAACACCTAAAGGCGATGTCATCGCGGTAGCCGGCATTGACTTTGACCTGTACGAAGGCGAAACCCTGGGGCTGGTGGGCGAGTCCGGCTCTGGGAAATCCACTGCCGCTTATGGCATCCTGCAACTGGTGCAGCCGCCGGGCCGCATTGTCGAGGGTGATGTGATCCTGGGTGGCAAAAACCTGATGCAGCTCTCCGACAAGGAATTTCGTAATGTCCGCTGGACAGAGCTGGCACTTATCCCTCAGGGGGCGATGAACTCGCTCAACCCGACCATGCGCATCAGTGATCAGATTGGCGACGCCATTGTGCATCATGAAGGCAGGCAGCCCAGGGGCAAACTGCGCGAACGCATCCTCGAACTGTTTAAGATGGTTGGCCTGCCAGAGCGCATCTACAATATGTACCCGCATGAGATGAGTGGTGGGATGAAACAGCGTGTCTGCATTGCGATGGGCATCGCGCTCAACCCGCGTGTGATTATCGCTGACGAATCCACCAGCGCGCTGGATGTCGTGGTGCAGCGGGTGGTTGCCCAGACCATGATTAAAGTGAAAGAGGCGCTGGGGGTCTCTATGCTCATGATCGGCCACGATATGGGGCTGATGGCGCAAATGGTGGATCGTATCGCTGTGATGTATGCAGGCAACCTGGTGGAGATCGCCCCGGTAGACAGTATTTTTAAAGAGCCAATGCATCCTTATTCACAGATTTTAATTGATTCTATTCCCTCCCTGCGCGAGCGCAAACCCCTAAAGATTACCGAAGGCATCACCCATGACCCACGCAATCCACCACCGGGCTGTATCTTCCAACTGCGCTGCCCCTATGTCATGGACGTGTGCCGCTCTATCAAGCCACCACTGCGCGAACTCAAGCTGCGCCACCAGGTAGCCTGTCATCTTTATGAAACCAATGAACACGGAGAAGTTGTCAATGTCACAGCCGCTGCTGGCAATCCGTAACGCCACCAAAATCTACAGCTCTGGCGGCGGCTTTATGAGCAAGAAAAAAGAGACCGTCGCGCTGCAAAATTATAACCTGACCATTGATGCCCGCCCGGCCACCATTACCACGATTGCGGGAGAAAGTGGCAGTGGTAAAACCACGCTGGCCAACCTTGTGCTGGGGTTCACAACCTTAAGCTCCGGGCAAATCCTGTATGAAGGTCAGGATTTGTCTACAATGAACCCTGAGCAACTGCTGGATTACCGCCGTAATGTGCAGGCTGTCTTTCAGGACCCTTTTGGTGTCTATAATCCTTTTTACCGGATTGAGCATGTCTTTAATCTGGTAATGAAACATTTCAGGCTGGCCGATAATAACTCCGAGGCCAGGGACATGATTGAGGAAGCGCTGAATGTGGTCGGCCTGTTGGGCGAAGAGGTGCTGCGAAAATATCCGCACCAGTTGAGCGGCGGCCAGCGCCAGCGCATTATGATGGCGCGCGCCTATCTGATTAAACCCAAGCTGATCGTGGCTGATGAACCAGTCTCGATGGTGGATGCCTCGCTGCGTGCGGCCATCCTGGAGCTGATGCTGCGGCTGAAGCATGATTACAATATCTCCTTCCTGTACATCACACATGACCTCAGCACGGCTTATCAGGTCGGCGACCAGATTTATATCCTGTATCAGGGTTCAACGGCTGAGCGCGGCCTGACCACCGAAGTGATTGATCGCCCGCACCATCCCTACGTACAACTTCTGGTGGATTCTGTGCCGGAGCCAAACCCGGACCTGAAATGGGATATGGATATCGAACTACCCAGTGAAGAAGTCATGCGCAGTGCAGCCAACAGCGGCTGCCGCTTTTACCCACGCTGTCCACAGCGCATGGACCGCTGCCTGGAAGCCCAGCCGCCCCTCTATATTGTGGGCGAAGGAAAGCATGAAGCAGCCTGTTATCTGTACGAACAGCATGAGGTCGCACCCATCGGAGACTGATCCCGGCTGCTATGCCAACCTACGTGTTGATTCTCACCCTGCGTTTATGGCGGCGGCTGCTTAACCCGGATGTGCGTAATCCCTTATTTCGCCAGACGGCAGAGGCAATAACATCTCTGCCAGTGTTGCCACGCTGGCACATTTCTCCACGCCAGCGCTGGCTGCTCCTGGCGGCAGTGCTGGTAGTATTGTTCCTGGTCAACCCACTTTTGCCGCTTGCCATTCTGTTTGTGATGCCTATTGCAACTATTCTGGGGTTTACCTTGCTGCCGTTCAGCCTGCCGCTGCTGGTCAATGTCGCCGGGATCTGGTGGGCGGCCAATGCAGGCGGGGCGCTGGCACGGCAGCAGGCACTGCGCCGTTATGATCTGCTCTCGGTTTCGCTGGATGGCAACCTCAATGCCAGTTGGGTGATCGCCAGCGCCTGCGCGCAGCGTGGCGGGCTGGGGCTGCTGCATCTTGCTCAACGTGCTGTGCTATGGCTGGGGGTCGGGCTGCTGGGGGCGCTGCTGCTCATCGCGCTCTGGATGACCTTCAGCCAGTCCGATGGGTTAAGCCTGGAGCGTCTGACGCTGACTATGCGCACTCTGATGGATTTAGTGATGCTGCTGGCAGGGTTTCACCTGCATTATATGCAGACCATTATCCTCAGCCTCATTGCGGGCATGTATGTCGCCACCCATCTTAACTATCCTTTTGAGGCACAGTTATCTGCCGGGCTTGTCTTTGTGGGGGCGCAGGTCGCGTCCTATATGGCTTTTGGGCTGGTTAGCATGGTGCTGCTGGCACCACTCGAACCTTATCTTTATACCGCGCATCCTCTGGTCTACATTAGCCTGCCCTGCCTTTATCTGGTGAGTTTCTACCTCCCGCGTGAAATCTTCATTGTGCTGTTATGGCATCTGCTGGGGGAAAGGCTGAATACTTACCCTGTGGAACGTGAACAGCTTATCTACCTGCCCAAAAGTTAGGGTCGCGGCCCTATTCTGGTTCTGTTATGATCCTCTTCTGACATTGCATTACCCTTCGAGGTCAACACGTGTACAGCAAACCCACCCCTCTCTGGAAAGTATTTTTTTTCATGCTGCTGGGCATATTTGCCTGCATGGCACTCTTTCTCTTTGCGATAGATGAGGTCTGCCGTACCAATATCGCCACCCGTCAGCCGCTTTACCCTGACGCAGAAGTGGTTTCCAGCACGCACAGCCTGTTGAGGCCGCGTGCGATGGGGATCACCCGCATGACCCTGTCCACACCAGACGAGGAAGAATCCGTTCGCCAGTGGTTTCGTGATCTGACACTCGACCTGCTGCGGCGAGGCGAATTCCGGGGTATCGCCTCGGTTGAATACCGTGTGCGCTCTGCGTCAGAGGGCGCAGGAACTCTGATTGATCTGTACAGCGAATGCGGCGAGTTGTAAGTGCCCGTTTTATTTCAATGTCACCGCAGATCAACCCCGGTCTTTGTGCAGAAATAGACCTGCTATTTGTCATTTTAAACAACTTGGCGTAAACTTTAAGGATCGTCCTGAAGCTGAGCAGGTGATAAAAGTAACTTATAAAGGAGTGATGTATGCGTACAAAATTAGTCGTTCTTCTGGCAGTTTTTGCCGTAATTCTTGTCAGCATGAGCAGTGTGGCGGCCACCCCCAATGAACAAACCGACCCTGCGCTGGCAGCTTTGCAGGGTATGAACGTGGAGCTGGCATCACGCGGCTTAAATATCCGCGCGTCCGCCATCGATTTCTTTAACATTGGCCAGGGGCGGCCTTCCGCGCGCATCCTGCAGCAGGAGTTTCGCTGGGTGCCCAATGATCCGAACCGGAATGCGCAGGGCGATGACCTGACTTATATCGTGGATCCGACACGCGGCAGCACCAGCAGTGGTCTGAGCGCCGCCGACACCGAAGCGGCCATTGATCGCTCTATGAACACCTGGGACAGGCAGCAGTGCCTGCGTAAGGTTGATCTGGTGAAGCGGGCCTACCCTGGTAGTGATGTCACTATTTTCGATGCATTCTTTGGCTTCGGTGGCTTTGGTGATCCCTTCGCCGCCGACATCGTGAATGCGGGCTGGTATCCGCCGGAGTTCTTCGCGGCAGTAGGTGCTTCCCCCACCGGAACACTGGCCTTCTCCGTGACCTTCACCTTTATTGATGACAACGGCAATCCGCTGGATTCCAATAATGATCGCTATATCGACACCGCGCTCAACGAAGTCTACTATAACGATGCCTTTGGTGGCGCGCTCCGCCCACAGAACCCCTGGGGTATCAACGTTGGGCTGCCCGGTATTGATGTGGAAACCGTTTCGCTGCATGAAAACGGCCATTCGCTCGGTCACGGCCATTTTGGCCCGCCGCCCTCCGCCGTAATGAACCCGATCTATGCGGGTCTGGTGCATTCGCCTGCGGCAACCGATAATGCAGGCATGTGCACGCTCTACAGCAGTTGGCCGCGCCGCTAAATATAAAATTGCACTGGTAACACAATCAAATGACCTGCTGAAAAGCGGGTCATTTTAATTTCGGAGATACAGGCAGGAGGCGGTATAATCCGGGGATAAAGCAGTCATTTCCGAGGCAGGCATTGATGACCTACAAGACCTTCTCCCCACCGCTGGAAACCGCGCGCCAACTGGCTGCCGAGATCGCTCTCCGTGCCGACGAAGCCGATAAACAGGGAAAATTGCCCGCCGCCGATGTACAGGCCCTGCGTGAATCCGGTTATCTGACCTTCAGCATCCCGGCGGAGTACGGTGGCAGCGGCCTGAGCCTGGGCGAGTGTGTTGAGGCGCAGCTTGAACTGGCGCAGGGCAGTGGCTCAACGGCGATGGTAGCTGCCATGCAGCTTCACCTGTTCGGCCATGCTCATGAAGCACGCGCCTGGCCAGAGCAGCACTTCGAGCGCTTCTGCCGCCATGCCACAGAGACAGGCGCGGTGTGGAACAGTCTTGCCAGCGAGCCCATGCTGGGCAGTCCCTCACGCGGGGGGCGCTTTCACACCCATGCCTTACCGGAGTCGGCAGGCTGGCGCGTGAACGGTCATAAAAACTGGTCTACCGGGGGCGAACACCTGACACACCTGCTGGTCAGCCTGAGCATTAATGATGATACTGCCCTGATGCTGGTGGAAAATCACCTGCCGGGGGTCACGTGGGAAGAAACCTGGGGTGATTCGCTGAGCCTGCGCGCCAGCGACAGTCACGATGTCTATTTTAAAGACGTGATCGTGCCGCCAGATAACCTCGTCAAACGCGGCCTGAGCGAGAAGAAAACCCCGAATGCTTGGTTTCCCATGCTGATGGCGGCGACTTACCTGGGCGTGGCACTGGCCGCGCGTGCGGCGATCATCCGTTATGCGCTGGAACGGGTGCCGACTGCACTGGGCAAGCCCATTGCCACGCTGCCCAAAATCCAGCGGCAGATCGGCGAGGTGGACCTGATTTTGCAGAGTGCGCGCACGTTCTTACTGGCGGCAGCGGAGGATTGGCAGGGCGACGAGGCAGGCTACCCGCAGATTGTGGCGGCCAAGCATCTGGCAACGGAAGCGGCAATCGACGCAACCGATAAAGTGATGCGCGTCGCCGGGGGGAACGCTATTGCGCATACCCTACCGCTGGAACGTTATTTCCGCGATGTCCGCGCGGGCATTTCGCACCCACCTTCGGGGGACACGGCCTTAGAGATCATCGGACAGAATGCTATCGCCCGCTAAGGCAATACAAATTTCAACTGTCAAAGCCCTCTCCCTGTTTCAGGAAGAGGACTTGATGTTTAT
>JBGSXK010000122.1:0-3247 GCA_041751455.1 Anaerolineae bacterium | reverse complement strand
TCATGGCCTGGCCCCAGGAACTGATCCTGATAGAGGATAAATGAGCTCGCATCTACTGCCCTCCCCACATAACCATCAACCACCACCTGCTGACCATAGTAAACCTCTGGCTGTTGGGTGATATCGCCGACCCATATCGGCAGCTCCCCCGTCCACGTATCATCATACAGTGCCGGGTTAGGTGGCGCTGCCGGGCCAAGCCCATAAGGATAACCATAGCCAAGCTGTGTATACAGCAGATTGGAGTCATAGTAGAGGCTCACATTTATAATCTGCCCGGCCTCGACCTGATAGATACCAGCCATTGGAATAAAGACAGGGCTGCCTGTAGGAGGCTGCTGAGCAAATACACCGGTGTTGAGGCCAGTAAATTCATACTCGACAATCACCAAACCTTCATCTGCCACAATGTACCGAACAGGGGTGGCCACAGTATCAGTGAACGCCTGTCCATAAAAAGCATCCTGAGTCTGGGTGATGATGTCACGTCCGACGATCGGGGCTGAAGAAGACGGATCAAAATACCGGGCATCTTCTGCCAGCAGATTAGGGTCACGGGTTTGCAGGTAAGACCGCACAATTTGCAGGCTTTCCGCGTTATCGTCACCAATGATGATGGCATCTTCGTCAGCAACTATGCCCTGGGCGATTGCGGGTACACCCAGGCTGAGGGTAAATAGCATGACAATGACCAGAACGGTCCATGGAGGGGTAAATCTGTTCATCTTTTCTCCTAGCACTATTGCAAGTAACGCTCCTTCTGCCCTGGCAAATTTGGATTACTCGCACTTTAATCAAGTAGGTAAACAACTTTTATTGTAATTTACGGTTAGATTAAGCACATGAGGCAGGAAGAGGAAAATTTACCAAACGATTGAAGCATTTATAGTGGGTCGAACGACCTATGCATACAGCAGCCTATGAGCTAACAGGTACACTGGTCTGAAGACCCATAACAAAGGTTTTTCGAGAGGCAGAAATTGTATGTTGCAAATTTCACAAGCCGCGGGAAAATAGGACGGGTTACCCGACGCATGAGCAGCTTATGACTCCTACCCCTTCCCGTTTAGATTTTAACCGTGTCGCGCCCATCTTCCTGCTGGTGTTTGTGGATGTCCTGGGCCTGACCCTAATTCTACCCCTGCTGCATCTGTACGCGATTGCCTTTGGCGCATCACCGCTGGAAATCGGCCTGGTGGTAGCGGCGTTCCCATTGTCGCAGTTGATCGGCCTGCCTGTCATGGGGGCATTGTCCGACCGTTATGGACGCAAGCCGCTGCTGCTGATCAGCCAGGTGGCGACCTGCATCAGCTTCGTGATGCTCGGCATGGCAGATTCACTGGCGCTGGTGGTACTATCGCGGGTGGTGGATGGCATCCTGGGCGCGAATATCTCCACTGCCCAGGCCGCCCTCAGCGACATCACGGACGAAACCACCCGTGCGCAAGGGCTTGGACTCACCGGCGCGGCGTTTGGCTTGGGCTTCATCTTCGGCCCGGTCATCTCGATTGGTGTCCTGGAAGTCACCAACAACCTTGCCATGCCTGCCTACACCGCTGCCGCCTACTCGCTGATTTCGATTCTCCTTACGCTGTTTATGTTCCGCGAAACTCTGCCGCCCGAAAAGCGCCAGCACGCTGGCACAAGGCGCAGTCCGTTTTCCGCTTTCAGCCTGCTGCGCCGCCCGCAGGTTGGTATCCTGCTGCTGGTCATGTTTACGCAGCAGGTGGTATTCTTCGGCTTCGAGAGCCTGCTGGGGTTGTTCACGCTCAATCGTCTGGGGCTGCTGGGTCAGGGCAATGCGCTGATTTTTATCATTGTGGGCATCGTTCTGGTGACGGTGCAGGCACGTTATATGGGGCGCTGGAGCAGGCGTTTTGGGGAAACCCGGCTGATGTATGGGGCACTGGCACTGCTCAGTATAGGGCTGCTGCTGTTTGCGTGGACTCCGGAGCAGCCACATCCGTTATATGTGCGGCAGATCGCCGAAAATCGCCTGCGTGAACAAGCACCCAGCGGTGCAGAAACCATTATTGGCGATATTGAGATCCCCCTTCCCGATGATACGAACCGCGGTATTGGTGGGTTACTATGGCTGATTGTGGCGATTGTGCCGGTCGCAGTGGGTGCAGGGCTGATTCGTCCAGCGATCAACACGCTGCTCACCAAACAGGTTTCTGCACGGACTTTTGGCAGCATCCTGGGGTTGAGCGCTTCGACGGTCAGCCTGGCAAACGGCATCGCGCCGCTGCTGGGCGGTGGTTTATTCCAGCATTATGGGGCAACCATTCCCTTTTTACTGGGCGGGCTGGTGCTGGGTGGGCTGGCTCTGGTCAGTCTACTAGTGGTGAGATCGCCAGAGCATGTCATCAGCGAAGGGTGAGAACCGTGTTAAAATCCGCAGGAATCTTTACTGGAGGTTGACGACTATGGACATCCATCACCGCCATGACTGGACACTCACCCCGCAGCAAGCAATTGATCTTCAGCGCCAGATGACACAGGAAACTATAACCGACCAGTCGCTTAATCTGGAAACGATCAAACTGGTGGCGGGGGTGGATGTCAGTGTGAAGAACGATATTTCTCAGGCCGCTGTGGTCGTCCTGGCCTACCCCGCGCTGGAAGTCGTCGAAATTGTGACAGCCACCCAGCCTACCCCGTTCCCTTATATCCCTGGGCTGCTCAGCTTCCGCGAGGGGCCAGTTCTGGAAGAAGTCTTCGGCGTGCTGCAAAGTGAGCCGGATGCCTTTATCTTTGACGGCATGGGCATTATGCACCCGCGCAAGCTTGGCATCGCCGCGCACATGGGCTTATGGCTGCAACGCCCAACCATAGGCTGCGGCAAAACGCATCTTGTAGGCAGATACGACACGCCCGGCACCGAACGTGGCGCATTCAGCCCGGTGATGTACCGCGGTGAGCAGTTAGGGGTAGTGCTGCGTACTCGCACCAATGTTAAACCAGTGTATATCTCTCCCGGCCACCTGATTGACCTCGCCAGCAGCATCGCACTGATTTTAAGCTGCACCCCAAAGTATCGCCTGCCCGAACCGATCCGGCAGGCACACAATGCAGCGGGAAAGTTTTAGAAACAGTTGAGGTTTTTAGAAGGCAATTTCTTGGCTGAGCAACCACCACACATCAGCCCCTGTAAAGCCGCTGCTTCGGAAAAACGCGCCTGCTGTATCGCGCTGATGAAAATTAAACGCGCCTGTGACTGTCGTAAACTGAGCGCGCTGTGCGG
>JBGSXK010000121.1:0-11151 GCA_041751455.1 Anaerolineae bacterium | reverse complement strand
CAATCTTGGTCGGTCGGGCATCAACCTTGATCTGATTTACAATGAATACAAAATTCCCGGGCCAACTTGCCCGCATCTTAAGCGGTGATCCTGTCTGGGATCGGGGGTAAGTGCCGCTGTATAATCTGATGCTTTGGCCGTGGAGCATCAGATTGCTGGCTGGTTGAATGGCATAAACGAGCGCGTGCCTGCACAGCGCCCACAGCACAAGACCTTGAGTGTGGGAAGGCTTTGGTTGCAGGTGAAGTCAGGCGAGGCGCTTCTCAAAGCACAGGCTTAATGGATCTTCGCGATAGGTGCCAAAGGGGGGAATGTGCTGGAAGCCCAGATGCTCATACAAGCTGATTGCGGCTTCCTGATAAATGCCTGTTTCCAGCCGCAACAGCCTGATCCCATGCTGCTGACTATATTCGGCCAGATGATTCAATAATCGTTTACCCAAGCCTCTGCCTCTATAGTGAGGGCGCACGTACATCCGCTTGATTTCGCCATATTCTGTGCCAAAGAACTGCACACCACCACAGCCTGCCGCCATATCATCATACCGCGCCACAAAAAACGCAACAGAACTGCGCAGCAGCTTTTCCACGCTGTAGCCATGCCGACTTTCCGGCGGATAGTATAATGCAAGGCTGGCTTCGAGCTCGTTGATAAGCTCGATGGCATCAACGCTATCGGGTTGTTCCTGAGCTATTGAGATAGTCATCAGTCCCCTCAGATTATGTGGTAAATCACGACAAGTATAGCCCCATTTTATGTGCGACTTTATGTAAGATTCTGCCAAATTACAGTGCTTGCGCTTATGATTTTTCACTGTTGCTCAGCGCAACTATTGACTGTGCTGGTTATGAATACTCTATTCTCTCCACTCACGCACCTGCGGCATGTGACCGAAGGTATGCAGGACAGTGACAGGAGCATGGTTGAGGAAAACAAAAACCAGCACAACGGCTGGTCTTTGTTCGGACTCTGTCCTGAAATGTACCCCCGACAGGACTCGAACCTGTGCTTCTGCCTCCGGAGGGCAACGCTCTATCCACTGAGCTACGGGGGCGTACCGATTACATAGTAGCAGATTTTATGGTGAGGAGCAAGGGGAATACACAGGCCGTAAACTGTGAAGGAAGTCAGAAAAATCATTTATCACAGCCTGGAGCGCTATGCCTCAAAGTAGTTATATTGTGCAAATCACTTCAACCAGGAAGAGGGATGGAACTCAACCACTCGCCAGACTTTTTAGAGACATATTAATAATGCTTAATAAATTTTTAACTTGTCAGACGGCATTTGTGTCAGGTATAGTGAAGGTATCTGTCCGATGAAAAGGAGCAAACGGGTACTCAGAAATACACTCGTGTACGTGCTTATGGTTGCAAAACACACTCTACAACAGCATATTACCATCTACTGCCACATCTTCGCGCCGATCTGTAAAGTCGCTGCTTACGAGATTGAACAGCTCGAAAACCTTCATAAATATCCCTCGCACTTTAAGTGACGTTCCTTAACGAACAACTTTAAAGCCAACTCTAAATTCCACTTGCCCTTACTGGCTGACACTTTGTCAGCAGGCATTTTGGCATTGTTCGTGATAGGAGCAAGACCATGATTGGAAAACCTGTAACGGTGATCACTGCCCGTTGGGAAGATTATGTACGAGTCAATGAAGTCGCCGCTGCGGTATGGGGCTGGGCTTATGATGACAGCACGATTATCGATCATATTCAACGCTTCCCTCAGGGGACATTTCTCGCGCTGGCAGAGGGAGAGCCGGTAGGTTTTGCGCTGACCATGCGCACCCAACGCGCTCCCTGGGAGCAGCCTCTAAGTTGGGATCAGGCCATCGGGGGCTTGCAGTTCAGGAATCATATCCCGGAGGGTGAATGGTTGTATGGGGTGGATTTTGGGGTACACCCTGACTTCCGGCGGCATGGGATCGGCACTTTAATGTATAAAGCACGGTTCGACCTGGCACAACGGCTGCATTTGCAGGGTTTTTATGCCGGGGGGATGCTGCGCGGTTATGACCAGTATCGTCAGCAGATGACGCTGGATGAATATGGCGAGAAAGTGATGCGGGGTGAACTCAAAGACCCCACGGTAACGATGCAAATTAATCGTGGTTTTAAGCCGCGTGCGGTGATCAAAAATTATGCCTACTGCCCGCCTGCCGATCACGGGGCGATGCTGATTGTGTGGGATAACCCTGAACACAGACGGACACGTATTTCTGCCTGATGGCAGCGCATCTCACACAGCTTAATAGCAGGTTGAAAGCCTGACAGGGTCTGCTATAGTTTAAAACGTCCCTGATTGTGTGAAAGGTGTTTTAACTATGCCCCCGATCCGTGTTCTCCAACTGAGCGGCACGCCTTATGCTATGGGCTGCCAGCATGGGAAAGCCTACGCCCAGGATATCCACCAGATTACTGTGGAACGGGTGCACCTGTGCAGCGATGAGACATGGACAGGGCACAAGCTTTCGGTGGCCGAAGTGAGGGCACTGGCGGAAGCGTGCCTGGAAGAGCATTACCAGTATGCGCCGGAACTGATGCAGGAAGTCGAGGGTATGGCGGCCGCGACAGGTCTCAGTATGGCTGAACTGGTGATCGCCAACGGCTTTACCGACTTTATTGACGTGATTTACGCGGCAGGGCAGCGGCGCAGCGAACCCACACGCATTGCCAATGAATGTACAGCAGTGCTGGTAGGGGGTGAGTCTGCCCTAGGTGGTCAGGCGATGCTGGGGCAGACATGGGATATGCACGCCACGGCGACCCCTTATGTGCTGATTATCGAAGGCAGACCGGCACACGCGCCGGACTTCCTGACGTTTACGATTACGGGTTGTGTGGGCATGATCGGCATGAACGAGGCGGGCATTGCCATTGGGATTAATAACCTGGCGGGGGCAGATGGTCAGCCGGGTGTGACGTGGCCGTTTGTCTGTCGCAAGGTGCTGATGCAGACGGATATTGAGGAGGCGCTGGCCTGCATTACACAGGCAAAGCTGGCGGGTGGTCATAATTATCTGCTGCTGGACAGGGAAGGGCGAGGCTATAACATTGAAGCCATGAGCACGGCCACGCATGTGACCGCGTTAAACGGGGACATACTGGCTCATGCTAACCAGTGTCTGCATGAGATTACGCAATCCGTCGAGCGTGAGCCGGTGCATAACGCGGTAGAAGATTCGGCCACACGGGTGTGCCGGGCACAGCAGTTTTTGCAGCAGCGCCCGGTAACACCAGAGCAGCTCATGGCACTGACTCAGGATCGCAGTGATGGCGATTTCAGTGTTTGCTCTATGGCGACCCCACCTTACTATTCGGAATCATGTGGTGCGGTAATTATGCGCCCGGCTACTCATGAATTCTGGGGGGTGTGGGGGCTGCCGCTGGAAAACGCTTATCAGCGTTTCGTCATCTAGCGCCACAGTTATTCCTGTTTGAGCGCGATGACCGGCGGAAGCTGCGCCGCCCGCAGTGCCGGGTAAAAGCCTGCCCCCACGCCAACCATTACCGCCAGCACGACCGCGAACAAGGCCAATTCCGGGGGAATCACCATCAGGCTGCCACCGATCTGTGAGGGGTCGAAGGGCAGGAAAAACATGCCGCCACCTCCTTCAGCAGAAGGGCTGCTGATAGCCTGGTTGATGAGATTTTGCAGCAGGAACGATAAGCCGACCCCTGCCAACCCACCAAACAAGCCCACCAATGCTGACTCGATCAGGAAGACTGTCAGCACGTCACGGTTGGTCGCGCCGATGGCCTTCATCAGGCCGATCTCGCGGGTGCGTTCCAGGATGGCCATCATCATGGTATTGGCAACCCCAAAGGCTGCTACCAGTAGCGCCACGCCGCCCACACCGCCCAGCATCAGGCGCATGGTGACGAAGAAGTTGTTGAGTTGATCGAGATACTCGCCCATGCCACCTGTCGCGTAACCCAATTCACGGATGGCGGTGGAGACAGCATTTGATGTTTCGCGGCTGGTGGCACGCACGATAATTTCGTCATAGCGGAAGGTTTCCGCATCAAATTTCTGCCCGGTAATCCACTCATTGAGGTTGATCACATCCTGAAGTGGCATCAACAAGCCGTAGTCGAAGCGGTTGCCCTCGATCAGTTGGGCGCTGATGGAAAGGTTAATGCGGCGGGTGCCGGGGGTGTCACCGCTATACTGGTAGAGGAGGAGGCGGGCCGATGTCTCCAGCAAGTTTACCGAAACCGGCTGCCAGACCTCGCTTGAGTTCTCAGGATCGTAAAAATTCTCACCAGTCAATGCGCCACTAATCACCTGGCCCGGTTGCAGTGTGAGTTCACCGAATTGTGCCTGCACACCCAGGTAGGGCAGGAGATTCGGGTCAATACCGGCAATGGGGTAGGCATAACCTCTGTAGTCGCCGGCTTGCAGCTCGCCCGCCTGTAAATTAATCATCGGGACGACTGCGGCCACACCGGGAATCTGCCAGAAGGCACGCACCGCCGCCGTATCTAACTGCGGCACATTATCGCCGGATTCCCGGCTGTAATTGGGGTAAACCTGAATTTCGGTCAGTGACGCATTGCTGCCGATACCCGCCTCGGCAGCCTGCTGGAGGCCAATAGTGAGGGCGACGAGCAAAATTACGGCGCTCGTGCCTACAAGCACCCCACCAGAGGTCATAATCAGGCGGGCACGCGCCCGGCCAAGATTGCCCACCGCAAGCTGAAACAGTTCGTAAAGCATAGGTTCAGCTTCCCAGCCCCAGCAGCCCCAACAGCAGCCGTTCTACGAAGTCATCCTCTTCAACGGGTTCTTCGTTAAAGACTGGCTCCGGTTCTTCAAATTCTTCGGGCGGGGGCGGCGGCGCAATGGCTTCGGTTTGGTAGGTGTTCACGATGGTTTGCTCACGATTGAGGTCATCGGTGTAGTAGAGCGTGATCGTCACCGTGACATTTCCTTCTTCCAGCGGCATCACCGCAGTATTAATGGAGAGGTCGTCTTCACCGGGGAGAGGATTCAGCACTGCCTGAGCGCCGTCCAGCACTTCGGCGTTTTCGGCCTCGACCTGTACCCGTGTCAGGTTGATCCGGGTTGTGCCTGTATTCTGCAACGTCAGCGAGACAGGCAGCGGCTCACCTGTATTGACTGAGTCCGGGATAGGCGACTCCAGGTTGATTTGCAGGCGTGGTGGTGCAATGATGACGACCCCGGCGTTCAGGGTTTCCTTGACAGCAGTCCCGTCTGCTTTCTGATAGTTGAGCGTGACAGGCAGGTTGTAAATGCCGCTGGTGACTCCGCCACTGACGATAAAGTCCTGCATTACCTCGGCACTGTTGCTGCCCGCGGCCAGTGTACCCACATAAAGCCGTCCTCCTGTGCCCATCGGCGCAAAAGTCGTGCTGGGGGTAGTGGTTGTGCTGCCACCGCTGCCCGTGTCACTGTCACTGCTTGAGGATTCTACCGTACCGAAAGTGACTAACAGGTTGTTGGCGGCGGCGGTCCCCACATTTTGCAGAGTCATGCTCAGCGTAAAGCGATCACCGGGCTTGAGGGTATCTTCGCCGGTGGTGTAAGAGGACAGCAACAGCAGCGCCTCCGGTGTTTCTACTGCCGCGATGACGATGGTAAAGCTGTCGCTACTCTCCTTCATTTCTCCATTTTGCGCATAGGTAATGCTGATTGGCTGCGCTTTTGGCCCGGCACTGGCTTCTGTGCTGACTACCATCGGCATTTCGATGCCGAGTGTTTGCCCTGGCGGGATGTCACCCACCGGAAAACTGTCGCCCCCCGGCCCGGCCAGCAGCAGGTTATCCGACCCACTGACACGCACTATTACGCGGGTTGCAACCTCATTGCCCGTATTGGTCATGGTGGCACGGATCAGCACAGGCTGACCGGGCTGTGCCGGGTTGGGGTTAAAGTCGTAATTGTCCAGTGTGACCTGCGAAACTCGTTCGATGGCCTGAATGGCAACGCTTAACTCCGCGCTGCGGGTGTAGACCTCACCACTAAAATCACGGTATGTGAAGGTGATGGGCACTGTCACCGGGCCAGCAGGGGTATCACTGGCCGCCGTGACGGTAATTGACCCGCTATAGGCTGCACCCGGACTGATGTTGGGCAGGGGTACGCCTGCCTGTCCAACAGCGGGCACAAACTTGCTGCCGGAATCCAATGTGACTGAGACTCCCTCCGCTGTGCGGTTGCCCTGATTGACGACACTGAAGGTCAGGGTCACGGTGCCACCGGGCGGGATGCTGGCCGGGCTGCTGGAAAAACTGCTGACCACCAGTGCAGGCTGTCCGGGAATTGGGGTGGGCGGCTCGCTGGTTGCGGTGGGCGGTGGCGGCTCAGTCGGCGGGGGTGGAGGCTGTGCCACGCGCAGGGCATCCCGGAGGGGTTGTGCGACGCGCTGTGTATCTCGATCTTCGACGATAATATCATAACGCCCCGCAGAGACCGTACCCGGTACAAAGGCCCGCAGGGTGGTCGGGCTGACATAGGTCGTTTCCAGCGCATCGAAGCCAAACAGACGCGCCTGTGTGGAGGGCGTAAAGTGGCGACCTCTGATGGTCAGGGTGACGCTTTGCCCGGCTGTAATTCGGCGCGGTTCTGAACCTGTGATTTCAAGTGGCGCGGCTGTCATTTGCGGCGGCGGCTCAGGGGTGTCAGTTTCCTCCTGTGCCAGAGCAAGGGCCGTGGCCGCTAATAAAAGCAGGGTAAACAGCAAACCAAGGTGTTTGCGGGACATATCAGGTCTCTTTCTGTAACGTCATGCGATCTTCGACGATGCGTCCATCGCGCAGGTGAATCACCCGGTCGGCATAGGCGGCGACACCGGGATCGTGCGTGACCACCAGGATAGTCTTGCCCTTGCGCGCGCTGAGGTACCGCAGTAATTTCATGACCACGGTGCCTGTTTTGCTATCCAGCGCGCCGGTAGGCTCATCACCCATGATGATCGGCGGGTCATTGAACAGCGCCCGCGCGATGGCGACGCGCTGCTGCTGTCCGCCGGAAAGCTGTGACGGGCGATGATCGAGCCGTTCTCCCATGCCCAGCGCGTTTAACAACCTGACCGCCCGCCGCTCACGGGTTTCACGCGGGATGCCCGCAAAAACCCCCGGCAGTGCGACATTTTCCAGGGCATTGAGGGTGGGCACCAGGTAAAAAGCCTGGAAGATGAAGCCGATGGACTGGCTGCGGAAGGCGGCCAGTTCTTCACCGGGCATCTCTTCGAGATGGCGACCTGTCACGGTCACATCACCCCCTGTCGAGTGGTCCAGGCCGCCCAGGATATAGAGCAGGGTACTTTTACCGGACCCGCTTGGCCCCATGATCGCGACAAACTGCCCGGCTGGGATTTCCAGGTTGACACGGCGCAGGGCGTGTACCTGCTGGCCGCCCAACTGGAAACGTTTCTGCAAGTCGTGCCCGGTGATTATGGCAGGAGACTCAGGCGTGATAATCGCCATATCAGCCCCCGATTTGTGGCACTCTGGCAGGAGGCTGTTCGCCTTGCTCCGGTCGGATGAATTCGCTTTCCATGCCTTCCATATCACCGCCCGGCTCTATCCCTGATTCCAGTTCCATGTATGGCGGCAGATTTTCTTCGGGCATTGGCTGTGGCGCAGTGACGGCCCCGGTTAAGACCGGCACGACGGTGAGTACAATGACCCAGGCGGCCAGAGTGAGCAGGGCGGCCCAGCGTTTGCCATGCAGGGCATAGCGCGCACCGATGTAAATGAGCAGCAGGCTCCATAACCAGAACAGAGTCAGGTGGGCGGCCAGCGACCACATAATGCTCTGGCCGAAGGACGAAAACTGATGATAGGCTTCCGTTTCCGCCAATAACCCAGTCAGGCCGGGCTGACCCACAGTGCCCCCCGCACTCTGGTAGATGAGCTGCACGATGGTCATGAATGCCAGTGGTACGCCGGCCCAGATGGCGATTTGCAGATTTTTGCCGTACTGCGGTTTCACGCCGTTAAACAGCGAAACTTCGCACAGCAGCGCGCCCAGCACCAGCCATTGCAGCAGCAGGGTGGCGCTGGCAACCAGTGCTTTTGCCCAGTTGGAAGAGACATTTGCGGCGCTGCCTGCGGTTGGTGATGGTATACCTTCCGGGATGAAACCCATGTCTGGGGGCAGTCCCATATCACCGGGCCTTCCAAATTCATCTCCTGTGATGACTGGAAACTCCGCGCCAGCAGGGGCTGCGGCAGAGCTGCTCTGCTGGACAGCATTGAAGCTGACCAGGGCCAGCAGGAGCAGGGCGATCCATAACCAATGCCGCCCCTGATGGAGGGCGGGGAGAGTTGTAAAAAATGCCCCTGGCTGGAACACGAGCATATTAAGCTGCCCCCACAGGCCGCGCGGACGGGCAGGGCGATCCAGATAGCGACGAGATGTGGCGGTGGTTTGAATTCGGTTTGTTGGTTGAGTGATGGTTGCCATGTCGTTGTTCTCTCGGCGGTTCTTGGACACTTTATATTATCCCGGTGACGGATTAGAGGTTCATCATCCTTCGGATTGAAGACTCTCTCAACTTTGGATGGAGAATATAAATCTTTGCTCACGTCAATGGGTCATAAGTATATGACGGTGTAATGGTTTCTGAAAGGGTTTCGTCGTTTCACGTAGTCGGAGCGGCGGCCAAACGTATGGATCGTCAGGCTCGTGGCATAAAACCTATCGCCACAATATACTAAAGTGACTTGCCAGCCGCAGGAGGGTATCCGCTATGAGTGACCCGGAAAACATCTGTAAAACCACTATGTCTATATACGGCCAGTCAGTACGCGGGTTGCGCATCGAAAATGATTTGCTGGCGGCGACTATTCTGATTGATAAGGGTGCAGATATTTATGAGTTGATTTATAAACCGCGTAATATGGATGTGCTGTGGAAAAGCCCCTGGGGGCTGAAGGATATTGAGCGCAATGTGGGCGGTGGGCCCGACTCACAGACGGCATGGCTAGAGGCTTACGCGGGCGGGTGGCAGGTGCTTTTTCCTAACGGAGGTGATGCCTGTGTCTATAAGGGTGCAGAGTTAGGCTTTCATGGCGAGGCCTCGATGATTTCATGGAATTATCAGGTGATCGAACAGAATCCTGACTGTGTTGAAGTGCGGCTTTATACCCGGCTGCTGCGCAGTCCGTTTCGTATGGAGCGGCGGATACGACTGGAAGCAGGGCAGCCGGCGCTGCTCCTGCGGGAGCGCATCACGAATGAGGCAGGCGAACCTATCGATTATATGTGGAGTCATCATCCCGCTTTTGGCGCACCGTTTCTGAGCGAAGCCTGCCGGATTGACGTGGGGGCGCGCCGGCTTCAGGCTGATGCAGGCTATGCGGGTGAGTTCAGCCCGCTTAAACCGGGCGAGCAGTATGACTGGCCACTGACCGGGGATCGCAGCAGTGAGGTTGATCTTTCCCATGTGCCGGGGCAGGATGCACCGCGCGGCCTGTTGGGTTATCTACAGGAATTTGATGCAGGCTGGTACGCAATTACGAATACACAGATGGGTTTTGGGGTAGGGCTGGCCTGGCCGACGCACATTTTCCCATATGCCTGGTTGTGGCAGGAGATGTATGCCTCTGGCGGTTTTCCGTTTTATAAGAACAGCTATGTCATGGCGATTGAACCTGCGTCTACAATTCCTGGTCATGGGCTGGTTCATGCCATGGAGACACAGGGCACACACCGGACATTGCAACCTCGTGAGGCGGCAGAAGCAGAGATACGGGTGGTGTTTTACGAATCCACCTCCGGTGTGGAAAAAATTGAACTGGATGGCACGATACATTTACGCGGGGAAGAAAATTAACGATGAAATTAGGACTTGGTTTGTATCGCGCGATGATCACACGCGAGAATTTTCAGTTTGCCAAACAGGCTGGGGTCACACATGTGGTGGTGCATCTGGTGGATTATTTTAACCAATCGTCCAGCCTGTCTACCGGCAGCGGTGGCGAGGCGTGGGGTGTGACACGCAACCAGGATAAGCTGTGGTCATACGAGGAACTGCGCGACCTGCGGACAGCGATTAATGCCGAAGGGCTGGAACTGGCGGCGATTGAGAATTTTGATCCCTCGCACTGGTATGATATTTTGCTGGATGGCCCGCGCAAAGCCGAGCAGATGGAAAATATCAAAACGATGATTCGCAACATGGGGCGCGCGGGTATCCCCTGCATGGGTTACAACTTTAGCATCGCAGGGGTGTGGGGGCGTACAGAAACAACCCACGCGCGCGGTGGGGCGAAATCGGTGGGGTTTATCGCCGCGGAGGCACCCCTGCAGACGCGCATTTCCAACGGCTCGGTATGGAACATGATCTATGACGCGGATGCTCCACCCGGCGATATTGGCACCGTGACGAGTGAGCAACTGTGGGCACGACTGGAATACTTCTTAAAAGAAATTGTCCCGGTGGCAGAGGAAGCCGGGGTGCGTATGGCAGCACATCCCGATGATCCGCCGCTGCCGACCCTGCGCGATACTGCCCGGCTGGTGTATCAGCCTCATCTGTACCAGCGCTTGCTGGATATTGTGCCCAGTCCCTATAACGCACTGGAGTTCTGCCTGGGATCAGTGGCGGAGATGACTGAGGGTGATGTCCATGAAGCCACGGAATACTACAGCCAGCAGGGGGCATTGGCTTATATTCACTTCCGCAATGTGCGCGGCAAAGTACCTGATTACCATGAGGTTTTTGTGGATGAGGGGGATATTGATATGTACCGTATCCTGCGCATTCTCCACAAAAACCAGTTTGATGGGGTGATTATCCCCGACCATACCCCCCAAATGACCTGTGATGCCCCCTGGCACGCGGGAATGGCTTATGCGCTGGGGTGGATGCGGGCCGCGATGACCTCCGTTATGAAGGCATAAATTCAGATAGTTTGCCCAAACTCGGACACGCTCTGATTGACAGCGCACATCTTTCACAGTATGATGTAGTTAAGCGCTTAACTATACTTCTTTGAAGACAGATTTATGCCTACCTTACAGGATGTTGCCCACCGGGCGGGTGTTTCTACCGCCACAGTTTCTAAAGTCCTCTCGAATACCCCTTATTTCACCGAGGAAACTCGCCGTCGTGTCCTGAAGGCTGTCGAGGAACTGGATTATCGTCCCAACCTGGCCGCCCGTGCG
>JBGSXK010000120.1:0-2461 GCA_041751455.1 Anaerolineae bacterium | reverse complement strand
CCTGCTTGAGCCGTGTTCAGGCTCGGCTCGACATAACAGGTGGTAAGAATTTCCAGCGAATTCGGGTTAAGCGCATCCGTAAAATCCCTGCCTTCATCCACATCATTCGGGTTGGACAGCGTAAACAGGTGGCTATAAAGGCGCACTTCGGCCTCCAGCGCATGATCTGCCGACACCCAGTGAATAGTTGCCTTCACCTTGCGGCCATCGGGCGCTTCGCCCTGGCGGGTAGCCGGGTCATACGTGCAGCGCAGTTCCACGATATGACCCTGCGCATCCTTTACCACCTCCTCGCACTTGATGAAGTAGCCATAACGCAGGCGCACCTCGCGCCCCGGTGCCAGCCGATAGAATTTGTTCGGTGGCTCTTCCATAAAGTCGTCCTGTTCGATATAAAGCACACGCGAGAACGGCAGTTTACGGGTGCCTGCTGCCGGGTCTTCCGGGTTGTTCACCGCGTCCATTTCCTCGACCTGGCCTTCAGGATAATTGGTAAGCACCACCCTCAGCGGGTTCAGAACCCCCATCACGCGCGGCGCACGTTTATTCAGGTCCTGCCGCACACAATATTCCAGCATGGCGATATCAGCGGTGCTGTTACTCTTCGCCACACCTACCATGTCACAAAAATTACGGATCGACTCCGCCGTATAGCCACGCCGCCGCAGGCCAGAGAGTGTCGGCATTCGCGGGTCATCCCAGCCATGGACATGATTTTCCTCCACCAGCCGGATCAGCCTCCGCTTACTCAGTACCGTGTAATTCAGGTTCAGCCGCGCAAATTCGATCTGCTGGGGGTGATAAATGCCTAACTGATCAAGAAACCAGTCATAAAGCGGGCGATGATCTTCATACTCCAGCGAACACAACGAATGCGTAATGCCTTCAATCGAATCCGACTGGCCATGTGCCCAGTCGTACATCGGGTAAATGTGCCACTGATTGCCCGTGCGTGGGTGCTCCGCATCAATAATACGGTACATCACCGGATCACGCATGTTGATATTGCCAGAAGTCATATCAATTTTGGCACGGAGGACACATTCCCCTTCTTTAAATTCGCCGTTTTTCATCTTTTCAAACAGCGTCAGGTTCTCTTCAACCGGGCGATCCCGGTACGGGCTGTTTTTCCCCGGTGCAGTCAGGGTTCCACGGTACTCGCGCATTTCCTCCTGCGATAGATGATCGACATACGCCTTGCCCTGCTTAATCAGGTCTACCGCCCACTCGTAAAGCTGGCCGAAGTAATCCGACGCGAAAAACAGGCGGTCTTCCCAATCAAAGCCCAGCCAGCGAATATCCGCCATCTGAGCATCAATGTATTCCTGTTTCTCTTTAGCCGGGTTTGTATCATCAAAACGCAGGTTACACTTGCCATCATAATCCTGCGCCAGCCCAAAGTTCAGGCAGATGGCCTTGGCGTGGCCGATATGCAGATGGCCGTTTGGCTCTGGCGGGAAGCGGGTATGCACGCGGCCCTCGAACTTCCCGGTTTTGAGATCTTCATCAATTATTTCACGGATAAAATTGGAGCGGGTCACCACCTCTGCCCCGGCTTCATCCCTCTTCAGTTCCTGCTCTGACATAGACTGGCTGTTCCTCTGGGATAATCCACAAAATTGATCTCAGCATTCATGCTGCTATGGCGCATAAGTTTAACACAAGCTGGCGTAGTGCAAACGGCAGAAAGCGCGGGCAACCATTGCAAACTATGCCGCCCGACGATGGATCGACAATTCTACTTTGTTCAATTCGACTTATAGAGTCGTGATCTATAATAACAGACTTAAAAAGCCAGCAGAAATTGCTGGCTTTCAGAGTTGATTGTCTATGCTACTGGCTTTTACACGCTGCGTGACCAGACCCTCGTGCCCGCATCGAAAGATGGTGAGGGAAATGTCACCAGATCAATGCGCCAGGGAGTCAGCTTCAGCAGTCCAAAATTTTCATGATCGGCACTGACGAAGGTGGGCGCAGGGTCAAAACCCAGTGGTTCCGGCGCGTTTTTGAACAAATCCCAGATGCGCTGCTTCTGATCAACGTCATCCACCCACTCAGCGGTGCAGTCAACATACACGGGATTCATGATATTCGTGATATAGGCCAGCGACATATGCGAGTTTTGTGCCAGATGGCGGCTCTTATAGGAATCACGGTGAGTCCCAACCCAGCCAGTGATCCCTTCCCAGATAGGATGCAGAATACGAGAGCGTGGTCGTTGCTGGCTGTCCACGGTGGCCGCATTACACCAGACCATCGTATGCACCCGTGTGATAAATTCTTCTTCAATTTCGGAAAAGTCATTGACTCGCATAAAACCTCCTTGCAGATGGGCAACACAGTTTACAGAACTGCATTGTCCCTGAATTCCACTAATTTCTCTGCTGCATCGGTGTTGTGGCGGGGTAGTCTATCCATTATACTGGCGGCAGATCATGATTGAAATCAGCTATAGGACGGA
>JBGSXK010000119.1:0-10855 GCA_041751455.1 Anaerolineae bacterium | reverse complement strand
AGCGCGTAATCGGCTGAAAGCAGAGCCAGCCACTTACCGTTGGGAGAAATGCGAGCAGGATAGCCTCCATCGCAGTCCGTCCAGACTTCGACTTCACCATTAGCTTCATCCATGAGCATCAACTCGTTGTGGAAAAATATGAGGGGCGCGGGCGGGTGTTCCGGCAGGCGCTCCTGGGCTGCGGTTGGCAGCGCCAGCAGAAGCAAAAGTGCGCTGATGATCGTGTATTTCATGTATCCTCTTTATAGTGATTAAGATGTTGAGCAGCACCTATTATAGTCAGATTAAATAAAGTATAGGAGGAAGCCGTCGTTAACCCTCCAATCCCCACACTCGCACGGTGTTATCACCGCTGCCAGAGGCCAGTTGCGACCCATCCGGGCTGAATGCCACGGTCAACACAGGCTTATCATGGCCTTCCAGTACGGCGACCTGCTCACCCGTATCCAACCGCCACAGCTTAATCAGATTGTCTCGGCCTGCGCTCGCCAGCAGCGCCCCATCCGGGCTGAAGTTGGCGCTGTCTGCGCCATTGAAATGTGCCCGCAGCAGTCTGATCTGCGCACCCGTGACGGTGTTCCACACTCGCACAGTCATGTCCTTGCTTGCAGCAGCAATTAAAGTGTCATCTGCCGGGTTCACGGCGATCTCGCGCACCCAGTCATCATGCTGTAACATCGCCAGCAGCGCGCCTGTTTCCACATCCCACAGGCGTATTGTGCTATCCCAGCCCCCCGAAGCCAGCACTTTACCTCCCGCGCAAAATGCCACACAGGTTAACTCATCGCTGTGTCCTTCCAGCACGGCGGTGCGCGCTCCCCACAGGCGCACGGTCTGGTCGGCGCTGGCCGATGCAATCAGCGTATCATCCGGGCTGATCGCCACGCCATTTACCGAGTCAGTGTGGCCTTGCAGGATGCGATACTGCCCGGCCTGCTTCAGGTCCCACAGGCGCAGTGTCGTATCGGCGCTGGCCGAAGCGATCACACGGCTGTCAGGACTCACGGCAATGCTCTTGACATGCCCTCCATGCCCTTCCAGCACCCCGCGCAGCGTTAAATCGGGCATAGCATACAGCGCGACCCCAGTCGCTCCTGCCACAGCCAGCGCCCCGCCATACGGCGACCAGCGCACGGTAGTAATCCAACCTCGCTGCGTGCGGCCTGTTTCCCGTATTTGCTGTACATTCTCGACAGTGATTTTGCGATGGTTACTCATAGTGTGGAATTATAGCCACTCTTGTTCGATTTTTCACGAAACGCTGTGTCATCACTACCTGTCATTTATTGCTGCCCCTGAGGCGGTTGCAAAACAGGGTGGTATGGGCGGCTTCTTTGGCGTTAAAAATCCAGCGGCTATAATCATGCGCTATGCATATCGGATTGAACGCTCACTTATTATCCAGCCAGGCCGGGTATCGCACCGCCGGGATTCACGGCTATATCGAGAACACGCTGGCGCATCTGGCCGCGGAAGCACCAGCGGATTGGCGCTTTACGGCGATGGTCGGTGCCCGGAACATGGCGCAGTTTCCCGGCATAGAGGTGCGCCGCTCGCGCATGAATACGGAATCTCCGCTGCGGCGTATTGTCTGGGAACAGGCTGTGCAGCCCTGGCAGTTGGGCGAATTCGACCTGTACCATGCATTGGCGTTTGTCGCCCCGCTCTGGCTGCGTGCGCCGCTGGTCGTCACAGTCTATGACCTCAGCTTTATCCATTATCCGCGGGTACTCCCTGCCGCACGAAGGCTCTACCTGCGCTTATTGACCCGGCTGACATGCCAGCGCGCCCGCCGGGTGATCGCTATTTCGCACAGCACCGCGCGGGATGTGGTGGCCTCATTAGGTATCCCGGTGGAAAAGGTGGATGTCGCCGCGCCGGGTTATGACGCAGCCCTGTGTCGTCCCCTCTCGCCAGCAGCGGTGGCCGAGTTCCGCCAGCGCAGGAGCCTGCCAGAGCGTTTCTGGTTTTACATGGGTACGCTGGAACCGCGTAAAAACCTGGTGACACTGTTGGAAGCCTATGCCGCGCTCCCTGCCGCCGAGCGCCTGCCACTGCTGCTGGGTGGGGGCAAGGGCTGGCTGTATGACGAAATTTTCGCTACGATAGAGAGACACAGCCTGGGTGAAAATGTGCGCTGGTTGGGGTTTCTCCCTGCGGAGGAGCTGCCCCTCTGGTACAATAGCGCAGAAGTATTTCTGTTTCCCTCAGTATTTGAGGGTTTCGGGCTTCCTGTACTGGAAGCGATGGCCTGTGGTACACCCGTTGTGGTATCCGCTGCGTCCTCTCTGCCAGAAGTAGCAGGCAGCGCCGGCTTATGCCTGCCGCCGCACGATATTGCAGCCTGGACACAGGCGCTCCATCATGTGCGGCATGATGCTCACTGGCGCGAGCAGGCCAGTCGGCAGGGAATAAAGGATGCGCAGCGTTACACCTGGCAGGAAACCGCCCGGCAGACGCTCAGGAGTTATGAATGCAGCTTGAATACGAAGAGGCTGTAAGCGAAGAAGAATTAGCGCCCCAATCATCGCCGCCCTCGTCACCGCAAATCTCCCTGCCGCCGCGCCGTAATGTGCCCGAACCGGCCTGGCTGCTGCCTGTGCTGGATTTTGTGCTGGCGCTGGTGGCGTTTGTGGTGGCCTATATCGCACGTTATGAGCTGACCATTTTCCGCCCCGTGCTGGAAGTCAATCGTGCCGACTTCGCGCCCTACATTCCTTATGCGATGATTTATGCCGGGCTGCTGTATCTGGCCTATCATGGGGCAGGGTTGTATAAGAATGTGCGTGGGCGCTCGCTGGCCGAAGAAATCTATCATATCGGCACAGGGGTCGCTACGGCGACAGTGCTGCTGCTGGCGCTCTACTTCGCCTTCCAGCCGCTGGTGTTCAGCCGTCTGATGCTGATTTATGTCGCCGCCGCCACGATTACCCTTTTAGGACTGTTGCGCACCGTGCGCCGCATGGTGTATGCCTACCTGCGCAGCAAAGGCATCGGTGTGCAGCGAGTGTTGATTGTAGGAGCAGGCGAAACAGGTCAGGCAGTGCTGCGCGTGATGATGGCACGCAGAGACCTGGCCTATTATCCCGTAGGTTTTGTCGATGATAACCCCGATCGGGGTAGTGTAGACCTGGGTCGAGTCAAGGGCCTGGGCAGCCTCGATAACCTGCGCAGCACGATCCGTCGTTATCAGGTTGATCTGGTGGTGATTACCATTCCCTGGTCCTATCATGATCGTATTCAGACCATAGTGCGCACCGCGCGTAAGGCCGGGGCAGAAGTCCATATCGTGCCCGATGTCTTCCAGCTCAATATGCGGCAGGTCCAGGTAGAAAACCTGGATGGCATTCCTCTGCTGGGGGTAAGCAGCGAGGGCGAGTTCCATGGGACAAACCGCATTCTCAAACGCCTTATTGATATTGGCCTGATCGTGCTGGCCTCGCCTGTACTGCTGCTGATTTTTGGCCTGACAGCACTGGCGATCCGGCTGGAAGGGCCAGGGCCTGTGCTCTACCGGGCACGGCGGGTGGGCGAAAACGGGCGTGAATTTGATATGTTCAAGTTCCGCAGCATGATTCCCGATGCGGAAAAGTACCAGCAGCAGTTGATTGAGGAATATGGCGAAGACCCGCGCCACCCCAAAATTAAGAATGACCCCCGTGTCACCTATGTCGGCGCGTTCATCCGCGCCACCAGTATCGACGAACTGCCCCAGTTGATTAATGTGCTGCGCGGCGAAATGAGCATTGTCGGGCCGCGTCCACCTACCCCGGACGAAATTGAGCTTTACGAACCCTGGCACATGCGCCGTTTACAGATTATCCCTGGCATTACCGGCTTATGGCAGGTGAGCGGGCGCAGTGATGTGCCGTTTGACGAGATGTGCCTGCTGGATATTTACTACATCGAGAACTGGTCAGTGCGTATGGATGTGCAAATTCTGGCGATGACCATCCCGCGGGTGCTGCTGCGCCATGGCGCGTACTGAACCTGACGTTGACTCTGGTGAGCGCAATTGCAGCCTGTATCTGTGAGCAACTTCCCCGGTGATTCTGCGTAAAAACAGATAAGGAAATTTAACAGGGCGCGGTATGGGGTTTCTTCCGCCTCAGAGGAATAGGGATGCAAAAAACCCGGCGTTTGACCGCTGTGATCACACTTCTGGTCGTGCTATACGTGGCCTATTATGTCTACCTGGGGCCGCGCCTGATCGGTGATGCGTTTGCGGTGAGCCTGGTCAATTTTGATACCGATGAAATGAACAGCCACCTGTGCGAAAACACCACAATTGCCGGTGTGTTAAACACGCTGGGCACCACAGACGACCAGAGATCACTGGTGCTGATCGGTATCCTGCGTGGGATCGCGTCTCCCGAACTGGTTGAAACCGTGAGCCAATCGCTGCAAGCCAGAACGGATTACGACCCTTTTACGGGCGATTATGTATTCAGCCTGATGCTGGGGACAGATGTCAGTTTGATTGGGCTGCGCTTTGAAGCCGGGTTCACCACGCCAGAATTTCATTTGAGCATCCGGCGTGGCTGGCTGCGCCCATGTGTCATGGCGCTCTAACGTTTGAGCCATTCCCCGGTTTGCTCATTGCGAGACCATCCCTCTGGCATATCGGGAACACACGAGGCCGGGGCTGGTATATTCTCTGGTGCTTCGGGGAAGATAATGACGACATTGCCCCCCGTGAGTGCCTGCACAAAGTTGGAGACAATGACCCGGATTTCCTGCTGCGCCCGGCTCAGCAGCCCGCTTTCGACAGCATCATCACGGAAGTCGCTGAGGGCAATATAGTTGGCGATCAGCCGCGCTTCATCCCAATCCACCGAGCAGGCCGTAAAGGAACGGCTGTACTGGCGGATAAAATCAATACGGCAGCTTGTCAACTGTGGGCTGGGCAGGGTAATCGTATAGGTATCTGTCGTGGGGTTGTAATGAATGGCCTCTTCATCCACTCTGGTCAGGTCGATCCCACCTTCAATCGTGCCCTGGGCGACATGACTGGCAGAAAAACCACAGCTGTTCAGCGCGCCCTGCTGGATACCAACGTGAATATCCGCTTTGGCAAGCTGTGCGCTGACACTCACCAACTGGCCGAGCGGCTGGACACTGTTGACGATGGTCTGCGTGGTCGTGACCCTGGCGGCGGGTGGCGCTGTGCTGAAAATCCCTTCGACACTGCTGAGGAGAGTGCCCAGGGTCGTAACCCCGGCCAAAACCGCCACTAACAAGGGCAGCAGCAGCACCAGCAGACAGCCTAACGCCCCAATGATCCCCCAGGCGCATCCACTTGGGCGGCGGGCAGTGGTGGTGTGGTCATGCTCCTGTGCTGCAGAGGTGATCGTGCTTTCCGGTTCGACAGTCGCCAGCGCCGAGTCGGGGCGTGAGGGCGTGGCGGGTGAGTTATGTATCTCTGGCAGGTTAGGGGGGCGCGGCGGTGGTTCAGGGTTTTGTTCTGGCATGAAACATTCCTATAGATAAATCTGAGGTCAGAAATCCTATTTCCAATGCTGATTATACAGGATTGATGCTATAGTATACGTACAATATGGCGGAGATGTTGCGTGATGACAACGGTGTTATATGATGGTTATTGTGTCCTGTGCCGCCAGACTAAGCGTGTTGTGCAGGCAATGGACTGGTTGGGACGGGTAGAATTTCTGGATGTACACCGCTGGAATGAAGTTGAGAAGCGGTATCCCGGACTGGAATTTGAAACGGCCATGGGGCAGATTCATGTGACGCTGCCGGATGGTCAGCTTGTGGGTGGTTTCGAGGGGATGCGTCTGCTGCTGCGCGAACTGCCGTTGGGTTTCCCACTGTGGCTGCTGCTGCAACTTCCCGGCATGAACTGGCTGGGGCCGCGTGTGTACCGTTTTATCGCCCGCCACCGCTATCGTATCAACAGGTTCTTTGGTGTGGAAATTTGTGAGGATGGCACCTGCAAAGTCCATTCGTAGGTGTTGTGTTTCTGCTGTTCCTAAACCTCTGTGAACTACGAAAATTTAAAAGCCTGCTGCCAGATTTTTGGCTTTGCCCACTAAATTTTTCTGATATAATGAGGGTGTGAATATCTGTGAAGCTTTGCAGATATTCACTAACACCCAAGTCTCCCTGTAGCTCAGTGGATAGAGCATCGGTTTCCTAAACCGTGAGCATAGGTTCGAGTCCTATCAGGGAGACACATTATTTAACCGCAGTGGTCATAACCTGCTGCATTCCCCGATGCCCTCACCACCCAGCTTCACGTATAATTAAAAGAGCCGTGCTTCAGCATAAAAGGAACTCTTTGATGATCACAATTATCCTGGCACATGGGGCGCTGGGCGCGTGGGACGAAATTATCTTCCTGGGGATCGCGTTGATCTTTATTGGGTTGATGGGCCTGACCTGGATACGCAGCCAGACGATTAAAATCGAAGATGAGGAAGAAGAACCACAAACACCTGCCCATCGCCTGAAAAAGGATAAAAAAGCCCCCCGGACTCCTGACCATTTCAAACTGGACTGACCGTTACTTTTTCTGTAATTTCACATCGCCATCTCATTTCTTTCTCATTTTCCACTCCTAGCCTTAGAAATATGACTTGTAATACTATGGTGGAAATGATGCTGGGTTCCTCAAAGACGACACGTAATGTAGTCGCCGTGGTGATACTGATCATCGTGGTCATAAATTTCGTATCGGTTTTCGCAGTGATTGAAGCGCCGGATGTACCCCCTATCCCAGCCGATGAAGCAGGCCAGACGCAACCAGAAGCCGAAGCGGAACTGATACGGGGTGTAGGCGGGCTGACGACACCCGCAGGGCTGGGTGTGCTTTTCACGACACTGGGGCTGGCCGGGATGGGCGTGGGGCTTCTTCTGAACCGCCGTTGGGAAGTGGGCGCGATGTTTTTCCTCGGCGCAGACATCTTCTTCAAGATTCTGAATATTATCAGCCAGTTCACAATCCTGGAATTTGCCGACCCGAACATCCTGCTGGCACTTGGCCTGATCATCGTGGAGAGTGTCCTGATCGTGGTGTTGTTCTTTGTGTGGCAGCGCAGTGACCCCAGCAAGGAAATTGCACCCCAGACCCAGCGCAGCGAAGGCTGAGCCATACGGTTAGCTGGTAGCAATACGATAAAACTCCATCGCCGTGCCCCCCATAATGAGGTCTTTTTCTTCGGGTGTACAATCCGCCACGAGTGCCTGCGTATTGGCCCACACGCTGGCGTAGGTCCCGCCCATGAGCGATACCGGCCAATCGCTGCCAAACATCACCCGCTGCGCACCGAATTGTTCCAGCACATGATCGGTGTACGGGCGTACATCGTGGACTCTCCAGGCCGGGTTGTCGAACTGGCCGGACAACTTCGCATACACATTAGGGTAAGCGGCAGCAGTCGTCATCTGCTCGAACCAGGGGGAGTCCGCCTGACCTACAGGGGGTTTCGCCAGATGATCGATCACCAGCCGG
Source organism: Anaerolineae bacterium (assembly GCA_041751455.1). GTDB lineage: Bacteria > Chloroflexota > Anaerolineae > Aggregatilineales > Phototrophicaceae > JAIOHN01. The sequence goes on along the minus strand of JBGSXK010000119.1, from coordinate 3,384 downwards.
AGCGCAGGCAGACGCTCTGCCAGTGTGGGCACATGCTTTAAGTGATTGGGGAAGACGGCCACCACATCGAAGGTCATCCCGTACTCGGCTAATAGGCTCAATGAGTGGATGACCACCTCCTGAACCACCCAATCAGGGTCAGGCTCATCATGAATCAGGTGGCGCATCCCTTTGAAATACGGGTTGTTGCTGTACATTTCCATGCGGCGCTGTGTTTCGTCCGGGTCGAGCAGGTTACACCAGCCCACCACCCCCGCAATCCACGGGTTGTAGGTGGCATTGACCAGCATCGAGGCGGTGTCCTCGTAAGAATTTGCGGCCTGCACCAGCACCGTATAATCTATCCCCGTGGCTTTTACCTGGGGTTCCAGTACATCCGGCGTGAAATTGCCGTAAAAGGCGGTGTGCTGTGGCTGTAACCAGGGATATTCAGCCTCGCTCAGGTTCCAGGAATGCTGATGAGTGTCAATCTTTAACACGCGGTCTGCTCCTTAATTTTTGACATTTCGCTCACAAAAATTATAATTTATATAATCCGTTCATAAAAGTATATTCATCCTACCACCGAGGTCAAACTTATGCCTACAGTTATTGTTTACTGGTCACCCGGACGCAGCGCTGCACAAAAGCAGGCGGTGGTGGAAGGTATTACTGAAACACTGATTTCACAGGGGAGTGCCCGCCGTGAAGATGTGCTGGTCATCTTCCAGAATATCGAGGCGGGAGATTATGGGCGCGGCGGTGTCATGGGCACCCCGCCGACCCTGGTCGTGCAGGATGGCAAGTCCGGGGATTGAGTGCCAACCATGAACAGGTGGTCGGGTATTCTGGTATCCTTGTCGCTGTGAGTAAAGAAGCCTGTCAGATTCTCTGAATCATGATTAATCTATGGCGCCGTCGGGCACATGAGGAAACGAGTTGTGGTCTAGGGCAGCTTCAAGACTGACGTGTTCCAGTATTCGATCCACCATCACCCCGGCCAGCCCGGTATACTGTAATGGATCGAGCAGCGAGTCGATGATCTGCGGGCTGAGGTGATGTGTCACCTCAGGATGACTCTTGAGCAGATCAGCAAAGGCCAGGTTTTGCTCAAAGGCTTCCATTGCGATCTCGTGAATCAGGTCATGCGCCTGCTGTCGTCCAACATGCTGCCCCAGTGCCAGCATCACCTGTTCTGCCAGCAGCAGGCCATGAGTCATGTGCAGGTTGCGCAGCATATGCTGCGGGTAAACGATCAGGCCTTCCAGGACACGCCGGGTCATCTGCATCGCGCCATGAGTCATGATGCACAGCTCCGGGATATAAGCCCATTCCATCTGAAAACTTGACCAGTCGCGTTCATGCTCATGCAGCATGGCATCGACAGCGGTCGTGGCGTGCCGCCGGGTCAGCCGTGCGAGTGTAAGGATAGATTCGCACAGCATCGGATTGCGCTTTTGCGGCATGGTGCTGCTGCCTATTTTGCCTGCCTCGAAAGGTTCTTCCACTTCACCGAATTCAGTTTTTTGCAGATCGATGATTTCGTGGGCAATTTTGCCCATTGTGGCACACATCATGGCAACCACTGCTGCGAACTCCGCGAAATTATCACGCGCCGTGTGCCAGGTGATTTCCGGCACGCCCAGGTGCAGCTCTGCGCATAAACCTGCGTTGATCTCAAGGCCGTGTTCGGCCACGCTGGCCAATGTCCCTGCCGCACCCCCAAACTGCCCCACCAGGACACGCGGTTTGCAGGCCGCCAACCGCACCCGGTGCCGCTGGATTTCTGCCAGCCAGACGGCCACTTTGTAACCAAAAGTAATGGGGAGTGCCTGCTGGCCGTGTGTGCGCCCGGCCATAGGCGTATCGCGGTATTCCTCGGCCAGCTTTGCCGTGACCGCGATCAGGCCGTCCAGGGTGTGCTCGAAAATCGGAAAGGCTTCCTGAAGTTGCAGGACAATGGCGGTATCCATCACGTCTTGCGTGGTCGCGCCCCAATGCACATAACGTCCGGCCTCACCGCTGCAGCGCTGCGCAAGCTGCCATACCAGCGACACCAGCGGATGCACGGTTTTATCGATACCACTTTTGATCGCGTCGGTATCCATGTACTCCGCACGTGCCTGACGGGTGATCTCGGCAGCGGCTTCTGGCGGCACCAGCCCCACAGAGGCTTCCGCGCGCGCCAGGGCGGCTTCGGTATCCAGCCATTTTTGCAGCAGATTAAGGTCATCGAATACGGTGCGCATCTCTGCCGAGCCGTACAGGTCTTTGAAAAACAGCGAATCCGTAACGTGGGCGGGCATGTCGTTTATTTACTCTCTATGGGCATTTTCCGAGTGAATATAGGCTCGAATGCCATTCAGTGTTTGATCCATGTGATGGAGAATAGCATCGCGCAGGTGTTTGCTATCATGCGCACGGCAGGCGGCGACAATCGCACGGTGTTCGCGCTGAATAGCCTCACCCTGGTCTTTGATATACACATATCTGTAGCGATAACGCTCGGAAAGCTCCCACAGGCTGGTGATGAAGTTGGACATATAACGGCTGTTGGCCGCGTTGTAGATGGTAAAGTGGAATTCGTGGTTGAGCTGCATGAAGTAGTCATAATCATGCTCTGCCAGTGCGCCATCCATGGTTTCAGTCAGCCGTTCCAGCCTGCCAACCTGCTCTTCGGTGATCCTTTCGGCGGCGTGGTAAGCTGCCTGACCCTCGATGATGCGGCGGGTAAAGTACAGGTCTTCCATATCCTCTATCGAGGCCTCTGTCACAAACGCGCCGCGCCGGGGGACAATCTGCACAAAGCCCTCACCTTCCAGCTTCTTGAGCGCTTCGCGCACAGGCACAAGGCTCACGTTGAGGTCGGCAGCCAGTTGATTCTGGTCGATACGCGCTCCAGCCTCCAGCACCCCATCCAGGATGGCTTTACGGACACGCTCTTGCACCATCGCGGTGATGGTCTTTTTACTATCTTCAATAGGTTGAATACGATTCTGGACCACGCCTGCTGCCTCCAGTTATTTGCAACTTCCCTGCCTGGTGGTTAAACTTTCATATAATTTATAATTTTTCGCGGTTCTCTGCAATCCCCTTCATCAAGGATACATCATGCGGCGGTTTGGGCAGGTGATCAGGCTGAAGCCTGAAGCGGAAGAAGAATACAGGCGTATTCACGTCAAAATCTGGCCGGAAGTCGAGGCCGCCATCGGTGAAGCCGGTATTCGTAATTACAGCATTTACTTCAAGGATGGCATGCTTTTCGCCTATTACGAGTATCATGGGCCAGAAGATGAGTTTGAGGCGCGTATGGCGCGCTTGTCAGAAGTCTCACGCGCGAGCGGCTGGTGGGATATGACTGAAGCCATGCAGCAGCCGTTGGAAGCCCGTGCCCCCGGCGAGTGG
>JBGSXK010000118.1:0-1531 GCA_041751455.1 Anaerolineae bacterium | reverse complement strand
AGAATATCGGTGTGCCCCGCCGGAATCGGTGAGCCAGCAATGGGTGGGTTGCCTTCGTTAAAGATGTAGATCAGGTTGAAGTTGTTAAAGCTGAAGGCGAATGAGGCAACCAGCAGTGGGCTGACGATCCGCAGCAGCAGCGGCAGTGTAATTCTCGAAAAGCGCTGCCAGGGGTTAGCACCATCCACTGATGCGGCATCCAGGATTTCCGTCGGCAGAGCCTGCAACGCGCCGCTGGACACAATGTAAAAGTAGGGATAAGACAGCCACATATTGACCAGAATAATCGCCGCCCGTGTGGCATTCGGGTCAGTGAGCCAGTTGGGCGAGGAGCCAAACAAAACTTCAAACAGCTTCACCAGCGCGCCAAAATCGGGATTGAGCAGGTTGCGCCAGATGAGGATCGACACCAGCGCCGGGATTGGGTAGGGCACAATCAGCAATGTACGGATGATATTTTTGCCCGGCAGCTTATCAAATAAAATGGCGATGAACAGGCCTAGTGTAAAACTGAACAACACACTGAATATGGCGTAGGTAAAGTTCCACACCACGATCTGTGTCACCGGGCCGCGCAGGGCTGCGCTTGAGAAGAAACGCTGAAAATTGAGCAGGCCTACATCCACAAAGAAGCCGGGACGAAGCTGCTGGCCGTCTTCCGATACAAACGTGCCATTGCGAGGAAGATAGGTCATACCGCTTTGTAAGTCCAGGACCATATCCTGTTGTTCATTATAGAGATAGCGCTGGCGCGTCATGGCTGCCGCGTTCAGGCTGGTGATACGGATCGTGTCCGGCGGCTCGCCAAACTCGACTCCGCTGAGCTGGTCGAGCATCACCACAAGGTCACGCCGTTCCAGCCGCCGGTAGCCTTCGATTTCGAAGGGAATGCCGTTCTCGTCAAATGTGCCGATGCCGAATTCATCAGCCTGTGGCTCTGCGATGAATTCTCCGGCACGAGCAAGGCTGCCAGTGCTGCCCTCGCCCTGAAGCCACAACGCAATCTCGCCATCGGGTGACTGGAAAGCTGTCCATGAGAAGCGCTGGCCACCCTCCGGCACATATTGTTCACGCTCCAAACGCTCAATCGCTACCTGTTTGGTGAGGATGTGTCCCAGCCCGGTGTTAGTCGTCGAGAGGTAGAACGTAAAAAAAATAGGGTACAGCACAAACATCATCATCAGCGCCAGGCCGGCTGAGAGCCAGCGCAGTGGGCGAAGGCGTTCCAGTGAAAAACTGATCGTCACAAAGCCGGCTGTGACAGCCAGGACTGCTGCGAGTGGATATGCGCCATCCTGGATAAGTTGAAGGATCAACCATAACAGGTAAGCATCGAACAGCACCACGCCAGCCACACGAATACTCAGCCCTGTTATATCCGGGGGCAGCATTTTCGGGGGAGTGGTAATAACTTTAGTTCTGGTTGCCACAGGCACAAGCTCACAAAATCTAGAGAATTCATTTATGCGCTAGCCTGAGGACGGCACAGTATGCCATCCCCCAGGTCATAATTGGCTGCACTTGCAGAAAG
>JBGSXK010000117.1:0-3527 GCA_041751455.1 Anaerolineae bacterium | reverse complement strand
TTATTTTGAAGGTTAAGTAGTAGATAGCTGGCTGAGCACCATCTGTGCCAGCAATTGCTCGATCGGGACGAGAGCATCCCCGATCAGAAAGGCAAACCGACACAAAATCCGACGCGCGATTCGCAGATGAAACTACCTTTTGTGTCGAACTAAGGGGCAATTGACGCAAAGGCGAAGGGATCGGGACGCGCCATTGTTGTCAATCGGGTGCGGCCCGGGTCGATTCCCGTACTACGAGTGTTGGTTTCATCACCACATCATCGACCTCGGAAATGTCCCGGTCGTTTTCAATCACATCGATCAGAAATGTTGTTGTGCGATAGCCCATCTCGTGGCCGGATTGGCTCATCGTCGTCAGGGCAGGGGTCGTATAGCCGGCCATATCGATATCGTCGTAGCCGACGATGGACACCTGTTCAGGTATGCGGATACCCATCTGATACGCCGCTTTGATCAGTCCCATTGCCAAGGTATCGGTGCCAGCGAAGATGGCGGTGCAGCGCGGGTTGATAAACAGCGTTTGCCCTAGCCGGTAACCATTTTCCATAGAGCGAACAACTTCAAATACTTCCACATGGCTATCGAAACCGCGCTGGCGCATCTGCTGTACGTACACCTCTGCGCGCAGCCGTCCGTCGCTGATCGATGGATCCGTCACGCAGGCAATACGCCGATGCCCAAGTGAAAGCAGGTGTTCCATTGCCAGCGTGGAGCCGACGACACTATCAGCATACACACCGGGGAACTGCCGGCGGCCTGTACGGTCTGTCACGCCGATGATATGGCGGTGCTGGGATGTGAGCACTTCCAGCGCCTCGGCATCGTCCTGCATGTCACCCATCACAATGATTCCGTCAGCGTGCGACTGCTCAAACATGGACGCGTAATCAACCGTTGTTTCCGCTCGCTGCCCCACATGGCCCAGAAATAAGCGATAGTCATGGTCAATAGCGGCATCGTACATGCCTTTGAGCACCTGATTGAGGTATGGATCAGCAATATCGCGCACGATCACACCGATCAGCGAACTCTTACTGCCCACCAGCGCACGCGCCAACAGATTCGGTCGGTATTTCAATTCCGCTGCTACGTCCAGCACACGCTGTCGGGTTTCTTCGCGGACCTGAATGCCGGACTCGCGTCCGTTAAGGATACGCGAGACAGTCGGTATAGAGACACCGGCTATCTCTGCGATTTGTTTTAATGTTGCAGCCATGAATTCTCTCACCTCTCTCAACAAAGATGAAACAACATGACGTTATAGTAGGCACGGGTAGATGTAAAACATGTTCGCGTTCTCGGCCAGGCTGGACCGCAAAGCGCAGAGGACATTGCACTGGCACAGTCTAGCTTGGTTAGGAGTCTTTGTCTAGTTCCGCAATTGCTTGACACACCTGTATTCTCTGATTATACTACGAAAAATTGAAAGGTAAACGTTTACCCTAAGCGTTTACCCTAAACGATTGTCTTTTGTAGTACGGTAGACCTTTGAGAACAATTATCACCTACAACATGCACAGTGCGTAAGAAAAGGAGGTGCAACGAGACACATTGAGCAGCGGTCAATTACAGAATTCTTTACCTATTTAGTTGCTTTAAGGAGAGCTTTATGACCGGTAATATCAGTCGCAGAGATTTTATCAAGTCCGCCAGCCTGTTGGGCGCAGGTGTTCTGGGTTCCAACGTACTGAGTGTCGTCAGCCGTGCAGCAGCACAGGATGGGCCGCGGCTGCGCTGTGCGATGTCGAGTGCGGGACTGGCTGGTACGTGGAATGTACAGGGCAAGCAGGCCGCCGATTACTGGGGTAGTCTGCTGGGCGTGGAAGTCGTCTGGTTTGACGGCGAGCACAACATTCAGGTTCAGCGCAACAAGATAGACCAAGTCGCCACCCAGCAATGGGATTTTGTCGCCCTGCAACCCGGCAGCATCGGCATTCTGGTGGATCCGATCAGCCAGATTATCGACAACGGCATTCCAGTCATCGACATGGATACGCTGATTGCCCCACTGGATGAGATGTGGGATATGGGCGTGGTCACGCTTATCGCTCCCGATAATGTCACCCTGGCGGAAGCGGTCGTTGGCAAGATTGTCGAGGCAATGGGCTATTCTGGCAAGATCGCTCGCACCGGTGGCGTGGAAGGCCACACCGGAGCACAGGGACGCCAGCAGGGTTTCTGGAATATCGTCAATCAGTATCCTGATATCGAAGTAGTGGACGATCAGCCGGCGGACTGGTCGGCGGAGCGTTCTGCACAATTGTGGGAAACGATCATCAATCGCCACCCAGACATCAAGGGCGGATTCTTCGATAACGATGATATGGCGCTGTCTGCACGCCGTGTGATCGAAGGGGCGGGCCTGACCGATCAGGTCGCTATCGGCGGCGTGGATGCCATGCCATCGGCGATTGAAGCTATCGGGCGGGGTGAGATGGTTGCCACCGCGCGCAATTCTCCGACGCGCATTCACTCGTGGGCGGTCATTGCGGGTGTGTATGCGGCCACCGTCGGTGCAGAGCAGGCCCGCGCGGACATTCCCAACTTTATCCTGGCGGATGGCCCGGTCATCACAGCCGCGATCGACAGCAACCCGGATCTCGCACAGACACCGTGGAAGCTCAAGAATTATGGGTTGAGCAGCGCTGAAGGGCAGCTCTGGTTGGAAGATCAACTGCTGCTATAGTGACAGGATAAAAAGCGGGAAGATCCGTAGTTATCGCTACGGTCTCCCCCTCTGCCGCAGATGGCAGCCACATGATTGGGGCGTTCTCGGATTAGTGGTCTGGAACGCCCTCAATGACCATCCGTTGCACGTTCATTATACTTCATATGCGGAAGGTACTCATTATGAGTTCACCTGTACTTGAACTCAAGCTTGTATCGAAACGCTTTCATAACATTCAGGCGCTAGAGCAGGTTAACTTTGATCTTCGTGAAGGCGAGATCCACGCCCTCGTAGGAGAAAACGGTGCTGGCAAGAGTACGCTCATGCGGATTCTCGCCGGGATCTATCCGGATTATGAGGGCACCTATATTCTCCGCGGAGAACGTGTCCATCTGCACAATCCGAAAGACGCCCTCCAGCGCGGCATTGGCATGATTCATCAGGAATTGAGCGTCATTCCGGAACTTTCAGTCGCCGAAAACCTGTTTCTGGGACGCCAGCCATACACCCGTTTTGGAACAATTGACTGGCAGCAGATGCTCAAAGCCGCCCGCGAGGAACTGGCGCGAGTCGGGTTTGAGCAGATTGACGTTCGGCAGCCGCTGGGCCGTTACCCACTGGGCATTCAGCAGGTGGTCGAAGTGCTGCGGGTTGTCTTTTCCGGTGCCCGCATCCTGATAATGGACGAACCCACTTCCGCCCTGTCGCCGGTAGAAGTGGAACGACTGATCGCGCTGATTCATACCCTGCGCGACGAACAACGCAGCATTATCTACATTTCACACTTTCTGGAAGAAGTCCTGCAAGTAGCCGACCGCATCACTGTTCTGCGGGATGGACGCAGCGTGGCAACGCTGAA
>JBGSXK010000116.1:0-2632 GCA_041751455.1 Anaerolineae bacterium | reverse complement strand
AGGCAGAGTGGGAATATGCCGCACGTGGGCCAGACGGCCTGCTGTTTCCCTGGGGCAATAGCTATGACGCGTATCGACTTAATGTGTGTGATAGCCGCTGCGGCGAGAACTGGCGCACTACCGACTACGACGATGGATATGCGGAACGTGCCCCGGTTGGCTCATTCCCCGACGGCGCGTCATGGGTAGGCGCGCTGGATATGGCAGGAAACCTGTGGGAATGGACAAGCACGATTTATCGGCGTTACCCCTATAATCCCGGTGATGGCCGTGAGAACTGGAATGATCACAGCAGTTCGCGCACCCTGCGCGGCAGCTCATGGAACTGGATCGGTGCTGAGGGACGGACAACGGCCCGTGCAGAGCCGATCCGCGCCAGCAGCGATTGGTACGGCTTTCGTTGTGCCCGTGACTGGCAGCCCGGCGATGAAGCATTTATACGATAACAGACGAGATAAACCGGGTAAGGAGGGCTTACAGGCCGTCTTTACCTGATTGATATCTGTTCCGTACCTAAAATAAACTGTTTTCCTACCTTTGGCTGATATATCGGTCAAATACTTGCATATAATGAAATAAAGGGCGTATTTCATTATCACACCACCCTTCCTGACAAGTCCTCACAAAATTATAGGCAGGTAGTTGATGACCACTTCTCTTATTGGCGCTAAATTGGGCAAATATGAAATTATTGAGCTGGTCGGGCAGGGAGGTATGGCAACTGTCTATAAAGGCTACCAGCCAGATATTGACCGTTTTGTGGCGGTGAAAGTGCTGCCGCCGCATCCAGGGCAGGATCCTCAGTTTATCGAGCGCTTCCGGCTGGAGGCGCGCACGATCGCCCAGTTGCAGCACCCGCACATTTTACCTGTACATGATTATGGCCATGAAAAGGATATTCTGTATCTGGTGATGGCCTATGTGGATGGCGGCTCGCTGAAAGACCGTATCTCTGCCGGGCCAATGCCTTTGGGCGAGGTGGAAGTGCTGCTGCGGCAGATCGCCTCTGCGCTGGATTATGCCCATCGCCGGGGCATCGTCCACCGTGATATTAAGCCGGATAACGCGCTGCTGGACAGCGAAGGTCATGCCATGCTGGCCGACTTCGGTATCGCTAAGATTGTCGAGGGCGAAAGTGGACTGACCACCACCGGCGGCATCGTGGGCACCCCGGCTTATATGGCCCCGGAACAGGGGCAGGGCTTACCCATTACCCATCAGGCAGATATTTACGCGCTGGGCGTGATCGTTTATGAGATGCTGACAGGCCGCCAGCCTTACTCCGCCGATACCCCTATGCAGGTTGTCCTCAAGCATATTACCGAACCTGTGCCGAGTATCACCGAAGCCAACGACGGTATCCCTTCTGGGTTGGAAAATGTCATGCGGCGTGTGCTGGCGAAACACCCGGAAGACCGTTATGAAAGCGCGATGGAATTTGCCCAGGAATTTCTGCGCACCATTCATCAAGGTACTACTGCCATCAAGCTCAAATCACTCCCGGTAGTGGACTCTGTGCCCCGGTTCAACCCAACACCGACTCCCATGCCCGCCGTGACTCCGGCGCAGTCCGCCACCCCACCAGAGATGCCAGCGCAGCTTCCTGCTGCTGTCCGCAGCGGGACTAGTCCCTGGTTGATTATGAGTGGTGTGGCGATCATCGCGCTGCTGGCAATCGCTGTGGTGTTCCTGCTGGTGAGTAATGGCAGCAATACATCCGCCAGTGTCCCGACCGCTGTCCCGACAGAGATTGTGGCCGCACCCCCGACCGCTGTCGCGCCCACTGCTGCCCCCACAGCGCAGGAAGTTGTGGCTAATGTGCCAACCCTGCTCCCGTTGAACAACCGTGGTCGCGCCAGTTATGGCACGGCGCGCGCGTTGGGCGACATGGTCAATATCCAGGTGCAAAACCTCAATGCGCCCCCGCAGGGGCGGGTTTATGCTCTCTGGCTGCAGAACACGATAGATGATTCGCTGCTTGGCCTCGGTCAGTTGCAGGTCGGTGCGGGCGGCGGCGGCATCCACACCTACACTGACCCACAGGGACGGATGCTGCCTGCCCTGTATAACGCGGTGCTGGTGAGCGAGGAAAATGAGATCGGAGATGCACCGACCACTATCGTTTATGAGGGGCGGCTGCCAGAAATCATACTGGTCGCGCTGAATGAGATTTTTGTCAGCGCGCCTTTGGTAGTGGATTCACGCCTGCCGGATGCCAGCCTGTTTGCGGGTGCACAGACGATTGCCGAAACCGCGCTCACGCATACCAGCATTGACCACTCGCCGCATACGGTTTTCTGGCTGCACAACCGCACGGAGCATACGCTGAATGTCCTCAACAGCACTCAGGTAGATTATGATGGCAATGAGGTAGCGGAGAATCCCGGTTTCGACATCGGGCTGGATGCGCTGCTGGATGCCATCAGCGAACAACTGAACACCGTCACCAGCGCTGCGCAGGGCGATACTGGCCTGCAGCAGAGCACCCAGCGACTGAACTTCTGCATTGCCAATGTTCGGAACTGGAAAAGAGAACTGACCGAACGACAACTGGCCTGGACGACACGGACAGACCTCACCGACAGCAACGTGGACCTCATTCAGCGTGAGATCAACGAGGCGATGGCCCTGA
>JBGSXK010000115.1:0-3599 GCA_041751455.1 Anaerolineae bacterium | reverse complement strand
CAGTCAGGAGTCAAAAAAGAAAAGCAATGAGAAGTGAGTTTGAAGTCGCTTTCAATGAAATAACGGAAATGCGGGCCCTACCGCGCGAGGTAGTGCTGGAAGCTCTACAGACGGCGTTAGTTTCTGCTTACCGGCGCGATGCGGGCGCAAGTGCTGCCCAAAACGTGGAAGCGAATATCGACCCTGCGACCGGGCGAGCGCGAATTTTTGTTGAAAAAGAAGTTGTGGACAGCGTTTTCAATGCCAACACAGAAGTTGAGCTAGAAGACGCGCGTTACTATAACCCGGAAGCGCAGCTTGGCGATATGGTTATGGTGCAGGTGCAGGGTACGACCAAGAAATTTGGGCGTATTGCCGCACAAACGGCCAAACAGGTCATCCTGCAAAAAATTCGCGAGGCCGAGCGCAATTCGCTCTACGATGAGTTTGTGGAGCGTGAGGGCGACCTTATTACTGGTACGGTGCAAAGCGTCAACCCACATATGGTGACCCTGAGCCTGGGGCGCGCCGAGGCAATTCTGCCGCGCGCGCAGCAAATTCCGGGCGAACGTTATAAACCGCATGATAAGGTGCGGAGTTATGTGCTGGAAGTGAAGCGTAGCAACCGTGGCCCGCAGATTATCGTCAGTCGCAGTCATCGCAATATGCTGCGTCGTTTGCTGGAATATGAAGTGCCGGAAATCTTTAACGGTCAGGTCGAAATTAAGAATATCGCGCGCGAGGCGGGTTATCGGTCCAAGGTGGCTGTCGCTGCGCTGCAAGAGGGTATCGACCCGGTAGGAGCCTGTGTGGGGATGCGCGGAATGCGCATTCAGAATATCGTGAAGGAACTGCACGAAGAGAAGATTGATGTGATCGAGTGGGTTCCTGACCAGAAGACATTTATCGCTAAAGCGCTCAGTCCGGCGCGCGTCAGTGGCGTTTACCTTGAAGACGACCCTGACAGTGGACGTACCGCTGTAGTGATTGTGCCAGATGACCAGCTTTCACTGGCGATTGGCCGTGAAGGACAGAACGCTCGTCTGGCCGCCAAATTAACGGGCTGGCGCATTGATATCAAGAGCGTGGCCGAGGCAGTGCAGGATGCGCTCAATAAAATTGACCGTCGCCCCGTTTCCGATCTGGCGCATCAGCATCCCGAAATGCTTGCCGAAGTGGCGCGGATTATCGAGAAGAAAAACGCCAATCGTACGGTCATGCCGGAAGAATATCAGACACTCAGCAAGTTTGCAGATATGGTGGAAAGCCGCCTGCTGGCCGCGCGAGATGATGCTCGTCAGGCGCGTTTGTCCGAAATTAATGCGGTCAAGTCTACCCTGCCACAAGGGGCGTTTACTCTGCCCGTGAGCGCATTAGACATCTCTGACGATATTGCCGAAGCGCTGCAGCCACTGGGTAATGTGGGCGAGATTATGTGGCGTTTCCTGATCGATGAGAACCATCTTTATCGTCTGCTGTCTGGATTACCTGATGACTCTTTGCAGAAGCTTCAGGCTGCACTGGATAGAGTGGTCATCCCAGATGTGGAAGAGGTTGTGGTACAACCAGAGCCTATGTCAGCCGAAGAACCTGTGGATGAGGTGCTGCTTACCAGCGCCGAGCCGGTGCTGGATGTGGAAGAAGCCCTGGAAGTCGAGCTTGTCCCGGATGCTTTTGGCGATGAACCTGTGACCCAGAAGGACGAGATTGTTGCCGAGCCAGGGACAGGGACAACCGATGAAATAGTTGTTATGCCTGAGGAAGTCGGTACTACGGAAGTGGCAGGTGAGGAAAACGAAGATATTGACTCCTTCCTGCGGGACAGCAGTGATACCACTAAAAAGAAAAAGACTGATCGTCAGAAGCGCCGCCAATTGGTCTTTGACGAAGAGGTGGGCAGTGTGGTTTCTAAACGGCGACGTAAGAATCGCCGTGTCCGTGATGACTGGGATGATTATCTGGATTAAGTGAGTGAGATGAGCGCCACGCTTTCGCGCCGCAAACATACTCCCGTGCGTACCTGTGTGGTTTGCCGGGATAAAGCGGATAAACGTGCGTTGATTCGCATCGTACATACTACCGAAGGGGTACAGGTAGACCCCAGTGGTAAACTGAACGGGCGTGGCGCTTATTTGTGTGAACGGGAGGCTTGCTGGGAAAGCGCACTAAAGGGTGATGTCCTCGCCAGAGCATTAAAAATGACGCTGACCAATGAAGACCGCAACCGCCTGCTTCAGGCGAAACCGTCGTGATCCTTGATGGCGACCAGACCATGATGGCTTACACGGCAATCTATCAATTGTATCGTTTAACGCGATGGCTTAGGCATTAGGCAGTCCCTATCAACCTTTTCCTGATCCATCGCTTATATCCCCGGAGGATATGATGGCACAGGAAAGACAGGTTATCCTTGTCCCCGATTATTTGACAGTTCGTGAATTGGCTGAGTTAATTCATGCCAGCCCGATTGAAGTGATGAAACAGCTCATCGCTAACGGGATTATGGCCTCGATTAACCAGCAGGTTGACTACGACACTGCTGCAATCGTGATCGAAGAAATGGGCTTTGAAGCGCAGTCAGAAAGCGCATTGGTAGCCCAGGAAGAACGTGAAAAGGCTGCCAAATCCCAGGAATGGCGGCAGCTTTATGTCACCGAAAAACCCGAAAATCTTACAAAACGCCCCCCAATCGTCACGATCCTGGGTCATGTCGATCATGGCAAGACCACCCTCCTCGACACCATCCGCAAGACCCACGTGGCCGAAGGTGAGGCGGGTGGTATTACTCAACATATTGGCGCCTATCGGGCGCTGCACAATGGACGGCAGATTACGTTTCTGGACACGCCCGGCCATGAGGCCTTTACGGCGATGCGTGCACGCGGTGCCCAGGGAGCGGATATTGCGATTCTGGTAGTGGCGGCTGATGACGGTGTAATGCCGACCACACGTGAGGCCATCAACCACGCTCGCGCCGCCAATGTGCCGATTATCGTGGCAGTGACTAAAGTAGATAAGCGTAATGCCAACACGGATCGGGTAAAGCAGCAGTTAGCGGAGCTTGATCTTGTGCCGGATGAGTGGGACGGCAACACCCTGGTGGTCCCTGTTTCAGCGCCAGAAGGTGCTGGCATTGAAGACCTGCTGGAAGCGATTTTGCTGGTCGCCGATGAAAGCGAGATCATCGCTAACCCGGCAGCAGACCCGGCAGGTGTGGTGTTGGAAGCTCAGATGGAGGCAGGTCGCGGAGGTATGGCAACCCTGCTGGTGCTGAATGGTACGCTCAAACGCGGTGATACCATCGTCGCAGGGACGACCTATGGCCGCATTAAAGCCATGTTTGATGAAGCGGGTAAGCCGCTTAAGGAAGCCACACCATCGACACCGGTGGCAGTGATGGGATTAAGTGATCTGCCAGAACCTGGTGATAGCTTCGAAACATTAAAAAATGAAAAAGAAGCCCGCCTGCTGGTGGACGAGCGCAAGGAATTTGCGTCCGATGCAGTAGGTGGGGTGGTGCGTCCAGCCCTGACGCTGGAAGATATCTTTGCCCAGTTTTCTGGTAGTGCGGCGAAAGAGCTTAATCTTGTCATCCGCGCTGACGTGCAGGGTACATTGGA
>JBGSXK010000114.1:0-4680 GCA_041751455.1 Anaerolineae bacterium | reverse complement strand
GGACGACCCAGACGAAATTGAGCAGATTATCCAGCATATCATGAAGGTGCTGCGCGCTCTCCTCCCTGACCTGCTGGGCTTTCTGCTGCTCGGTGGTATCCCGCAGGATCGTGATAGCCATGCGTACTCGGCCTTTTGTGTTGAACACTGGTGTGGATGAAAAGATCAGCCAACGTTCCTCACCTGTCTGGCTGGATCGTGCGCGCACGACTTTTTTGCTGCTCACGCCTTCTTTCAGGGCACAGCTGTTGGGGAGGCTGTCATCGGCCAGCAGGTTGCCGTCCTTATCCCAGAAATCAACTCCTTTTGTAAGTTCATTAACGGGGGCGGCGACCATGGCAGCGGGGGAATCATAACCTGTCAGATGGGCCGCAGCCTGGTTGGCAAACAGTGGGCGTGGGCTGGTCGCATTCTGGGCGATAATGCCATCGGTTACGCCATTCAGGATCACTTCCAATTGATCTCGTGCTTCTTGCAGGGCGTGTGCTGCGGTGCGCCGCTGGTGATTCTGGTAACTTATTAATGTCGCAGCAGCCGTGAAGATCAGCAGCCGGATAAGGTCTAGATGGCTGGGGAATAATGCGCCTGCCGACAGAAAAAAATAATTGACCGAGATCACAGCCAGCACGGTCGCAAGAATTCCCGGCCCCAGGCCTCCATACCATACACTCAGGGTAACCGCGATAAAGAAGAACAGGAAAGGGTTATTCTGGCTTATATTCTCCAGAAACAAGGACAGGAACAGAGCGAGGCCGCTAAAGCCTGTCGCCACCCCATACCGTGCCAGATTTGAAGATGTTACACTAAAATTCACCAGGAAACTCCGGGCTATTGATTAAGATTTCCCGAAACGCACTCAGAACGCTGCGGGTTTTAAAGACTTCAAGACGTTTTGGGAATGGCCTGTTCTACTTATTCTGTAACACTTTCTTGCAGCAGGACAGCACCTTTTTCCGTTTTGTACTCCACTTTTGTCACACGTGGCTCGATCACCAGATAGTGTAGCAAAATACCGATAGCGCCGACCACCGGGACGGCGATAACAGCCCCCACCACACCGAACAGGGTAAACCCGGCAAAAACCGCGACGAAGATGAGCAGTGGGTCAAGCCCGACGCTGCGCGACATCGTGCGCGGTGTCAGAAAATGTGCTTCCACCTGCTGTACAGCCACAAAAGTAGCAAAGACGACAGCGCCGTGCAGCGGTGAACCTAACGCGGCAATCAGTGTAGAGAGACCACCCCCCAGAAAACCGCCTACAACGGGCAGCAGGGTAAAGATGCCGATGATAAAACCCATGGTCGCCGCATTAGGTATGCCCAGTAAGCTCAATATGGCGAAGTTCGCCGTGCCGACGAATAACGCCACCAGTATCATACCTCGCAGATAAGTGCCCAGGGCGGATTCAATCTCGTTAATGACCGTCAGAACACGCTCCCGGTACCGGCCTGAAAAAAGGCTGGTGACAAACTCTATCGCTTTATCCCGCGAGGTTAACCAGTAAACGCCCATCACAATGACCAGGACGGCTTCGCCCACCGTGCCGCCGATGCTGCCGATCATACCGGGTACGGTAGCCCGGAGGTTGCTTAGAAGCTCATTAGTGGCTTCCTCAACAGCTTGTGGTTCGGCCAGTGTGACCTCACTTCCGGTGAGCTGTGTCAGCGTATTTTCGATCCAGCTTTGAGCGATAAGAACCCGGCGTGCGAGCAGCCACTCATTTTCCAGGTAATTGCCGAAGCGGTTCACAACTGGCCCTGTCACGGCAACAGTCAGCAGGAAAAAGCCTGCCGCCGTGATGAGATAAACCAGCAGAATAGCCAGCCCTTCAGGGACACGCCAGCTCATAAGCCGTACAACGAGCGGGCGCAGTGCTGAGGCAATAATAATGGCTATTAAAAGGACAATGATAAAACGAATGCTAGTGAGCAGTACATAAGCGGCTGCCAATGTCAGCAGCACGACGAGGGTATTGCGAAATGCCTGTTGGGTGGTCATATTCACCTGCTGCCTCAGTATCCGGTTA
Source organism: Anaerolineae bacterium (assembly GCA_041751455.1). Classification (GTDB taxonomy): domain Bacteria; phylum Chloroflexota; class Anaerolineae; order Aggregatilineales; family Phototrophicaceae; genus JAIOHN01. The sequence goes on along the minus strand of JBGSXK010000114.1, from coordinate 2,654 downwards.
ATAATATAAGATCGACACTTTTCTCGTATGAGAGAGATAGCTATATATGGGGGGGAAAGGTGGCCTATTTTTCTCCATTTTACGAGTGTCCCATACTATACCGCGCCATGTGTCCTATGAAAAAACAAACCATCTGGTCGATGCAGATGGGTAGACATTGGTTTATTCTAAGACTAAGTGATGCGCAGGTGCTTGAACAGAAATACCTGAGAGACGCGCAGCACAAGGCAGCAGTTGCCCTCCGGGCTATAGCTGTATCTGAGAACGGAATTGTCTATGTATGGTCTCTATTGACGGAGGAAATTATGAACGATGGTGTGTGGGATCAGATCGCTGGTAAATGGAAGCAATTTAAGGGTGATGTGCGCTCCCGTTGGGGTGATCTGACGGATGATGAACTGGAACAGATTGCTGGAGAACGCGAAAAACTCGCTGGCAAAATCCAGGAGCGTTACGGAATTACCCGTCAGGAAGCTGATCGCCAGATCGACGAGTGGGCCGAAAGAATGAAGTTCTAAGCCCAATCTGGCATTACACTATACTCTCTCTAAAGTGTGCGAAGGCCGTTCTCCCAAGGACGGCCTTCATGCTGTTTCAGGGTTATATTTTCTTCTTGTGCTTCATTGTTCTCCCCTATCCCAATAGAATTCTGCTGTAGTTAAAGTTAGTTTTATAGTCTGTAAGCTGGATTAGTGTACATAGGATACATAAAGGTGATGATACGATCCCTGGTTGCTACATCGAGCGCCATAAATGATGAAGATTTTGTGCCCCGTCGTAATCTGAGCCAGGAGGAGCTGGAAAAATCGCTCCTTGATGGCGATCTGATGTGGATTGATGTGGTGGATGCCGAAGAGGAAGAAATTCACTGGCTGGAACGTATATTGGACCTGCATCCGGTGATCGTTGAGGATTTAATGCGCAATGATCGCCGCCCGGCACTGCTGGTTTATCCGCGTTATCTGTTTCTCTCTCTATTCCAGCCGGCCATCAAGCGCAACAAGGTAGAGGGTAAAGAGATTCACTGTGTGATGACCGAAAACTGCTTTGTTACTGTGCGCATGTCGGAGACAAAGGCGGTAGATGATGCTTATAATCGGGTGGCACAAAATCCTGATTCCTGGAAACAGGAAATCGCTTACTTTCTCTACCTCACCACACAGTATGTGATTGATGGCTATTATCCACCGCTGGATCGGATCAGCAATCAGCTTAACCAGATGGAAGAAAACCTGTTGAGCGGGCAGGAAGGCGAGAAAACCCGCAGATCCGTTTATAACATCAAGCAGCAGCTTATCAATCTGCGCCAGATTATCGCCCCACAACGTGAGGTGCTTTCCAACGTCATTGGCGAGAATCGTCTGACGGCCAACGGTGAAATCCGTGATCTTTTCCGGCACTTATACGAGCGCCTGCTGCGGGTTTACGATGTGATCGATGCCCAGCGTGATCTTTCCAGCAATGTGCTTGATCTGATACAGAGCCAGTCTTCGAACAAGCTGGTGGAAACGGTCAACCGCCTGACCATCTTCTCGATGATTTTCCTGCCGCTCACGTTTTTGTCTGGCCTGCTTGAGTTGAATTTTGCCACCACCTCCGAGCCTGTTGTGCTGCCGATCACGGGGCAGACTATGCTTCTGGTGGTCATTTCACTTATGATCCTTTCCGCTGTGTTGATGACTTATGTCTTCCGAAGGCGGGGATGGATTTAAACAGCAGCGTGCAAAGTGTGAAATAAAACAGCCAGCATGACGCTGGCTGTTCGGTTTATGGTGGAAAGGTGTTACTTACTCGTTTCGCTCATAGGTCGTGACCTTGCGGCGGCTGTTCGTCCCGGCAAAGATAATCATGAACAGGCGAACGACGACCCATGCCAGCAGGGGATATACAATAAGTGCAAAAATAGATGGAATGTCAATGACCGCACTGCCTTCCACCGCCGGCACTGACATCAGGCCGACAAATGGCGCAACCAGAACATCCGTCACACTGTAAATAAAATCGGTGAAAGCATTGCCGGGGTTGGCAGCAATCAGCTTCAACACAAACCGGAACGCTACAAGCAATGACACCACCCCAATAATAAGCCAGATCAACTTGCTGATGCGGGATACGAGCACCTGCTGCGTGGAAGGCGCATATTCCACCACACGCTGTCGGCGTTCATAACCTTCATCTTTGGTTACACGCGTTTCCTCGTGGATTTCATCTGCCATAATAGCCTCCCTGGTGGACTGCTAGGACGTAAGGACGTAAGAACCTAAAAAGGGGGAATTAATCCCCCTTGGAAATGGGTTTTTGGTCAGGTTAAAGCGTACGGCGACCAAAAAGCAAGGATACTAGGAACAGAACCACAAAGACCACGAACAGTAACTGCGCAATCCCTGCTGCTGTACCGGCGATGCCACCAAACCCGAAAATGGCGGCCACAATAGCTACAAGCAAGAACAAAATCGCTAGGTTAAACATGTCAAATCTCCTTAATCTGGGATAACGATTGACTCCCTAGTTATGTCCTTAAGGATACGTCAATCACATCATGATGACATGAGCAGCATGGTGGTAATCTGCCTGGGAAGGGTGGGTGAGTTGCACATAGGCTTGATTAACTCACCCCTGCCTGTTGACCTTTTTATCCCGCTAGCGAGATAGCC
>JBGSXK010000113.1:0-6543 GCA_041751455.1 Anaerolineae bacterium | reverse complement strand
CACTATAAGCCTCTGCACCTGGATAAATTTCTATTCCCAGAGGTGACTGCCTGGAAGCCTGATCCAGATAAAAGGCCACCACTGCACCTACCACCAGCAGCACACCCATTGCAGCCACAAGCGTTCCCAATCGCACTACAGAGATTTGCCCATCACGGCCTGTCAAAAAAGCCATTTTTAACCCTCCTGCACCATCAACTGCATTGCCCGCACATCCTCAGCAAGTACCTGACCGTAGGAAGTATGCAGGAATCGCTCAACACTTGCTTCCCAATAAGGCATTCCGTTTTGCAGCATTTCCGCGTCAAGCGACAGCTGCTGCCCCAGGCAGTAGGCCAGATAATTTAGCATCAATACCTGATGTGGTTCAGTCACAACCGACTGTGCAGCTTCCAACCACTCTATCGCCAGCGGATGAATGCCCTGTCGATAATAAGCTTCCCCCAGGTCGAGCTTGATTATGTCTGGCGCGCCAGCTTCATAGGCACGGTTAAACACAGCGCCGGCCTCTGCATAACGCCCCAGTACCATCAGTGTACGCCCAAAACCATAAAGAGAAAAATGATGATTTGGATTAAGCTCCACAGCTTCTTCCAGGATAGCAAGACTTTTATCCAGCCGCCCTTGCTGGCGGTAGGTATTACCCAGCAGCGTGAGTTCACGCACATTTGCCTTGCCTTTGCTGTGCTGTGCTTCGAGCAGGGCTGCCGCTGTCGCAAAATCGCCCGCAAGGTAGGCACGCTGTGCCTGAGTATAAGGCGTAACCATACCCCGGTTCGCCCATAAGAGAATGCCTTGAAGGATAATCAGCAGCCCAAAAAAGCCAATCGCTGCTGGTTGGCGCAGGTCAACCGGCCCGACTGCATACATCACGGCGACGACAATCAGCAGCAGCACCGCCAGCACAAAGGCCACCTGGGTGGGGCGCTCCCAATTACGGAACTGTACAAACAAACGTCCTATCATCTGCTAACCCAGGTTCCCTGCATCGGCATCGGCCAGCGATTGTTCAATGTCAGCAATCTCATAGCGCAGTGCCTGCCCATACGCTGTACCCTCCAGCACACCTAATGCCGATTTCCATGCCGTTAACCCCACGCGAGCACTCATCATTTTGGCATTGGCACGAACAGCGCGGCGTGTATCGCCTGCATCCAGATACGCCTGCGTTAAATGATAATATACCCGCACACCATACATAGCAGGCATGGCATGATGAGCTGCCCGCTCGAAGGATTGCAGGGCATCTGTTTTATCCCCCGCAAAATATTGCAAAAAGCCCAATTCGGCCCATACCACAGGCTGGTCAGGTGCTAATTCTGTCGCTTTTTCCAGGGCATCCGCTGCTTCATCATAAGCGGCCTGCAAGCGATAGCCATTTGCCAGGGTTATATAGGCATCAGGATTGTTGGGGTAAAGCTGAACGGAGCGATCGGCAGTGGCCTGGGCCTTAGCGAGCTGGCCGCTGTAAGCATAAGCGCTGGTGAGCAGCATCAGCACCTCGGCGCTTTCCTTTCCCTGCCTGATAGACCGCTCCAACAGGGGAATAGCCTCGTGAAAGCGAAAAGATTCGATCAGACGGTAGGCATCTCCATATCCTGCGCCACGTGCTCTGGATTGGCGGGCCAGCAGCCAGCCGACCATCGTAAACCAAGCCAGAAACATTGTAGAAGCCAGGCATAATCCCAACAGGGCCAACTGCACCGCAGGCGACAGGCCGCCCCCCACAGGCCCCTCGCGCCCGATTAATTCCACAACTAACCCACCTGCGAAGACAAACGCGCCCACCACAGCCAGGCCAAATGATCCGAATAAAGCAATAGATTTAAGTACCCGGCGGCTCATCAAAACCTCATGATAGAGATTGCAGGTCGGCTTTGCCCACCACCAGTGCCTGTGCCGTCACTATATCCGCCTCTAGCACGGCACGCAGCGCCGCCGCCTCTTCATATTCCAGCAGGCTTTGCCACTCTTCCAGCCCATGTTTATGACGCTTGAGATTTTCAAGTGCTGCCTGTGCATCTTCGACACGACCTGTGCGTTGATAAGCCCGGGTCAGATACAGGTAAATCAACAGACGATGGCGCGCATCAGGCACCTTCAACTCCAACGCCTTTCCCAGGTGTTCTATGGTGGCTTCCGCTTCCTGAAGTCGATCCTCAATCATGCCCAGGTTGTAGGCAGTGACCCAGGCATCCGGTGCAAGCTCATAAGCTTTCTCAGCCGCCACCCGCGCCTCGGCAAATTGGCCAGACTGTAGACAGACTTCTGCCAACCCATTATACGCCACCGCCGATTCCGGTGCGATCTCCACCATCTTCAGATAATCCTCACGCGCCCGGTCTAGCTTACCCCATAAGCGCAGCACTTCCGCTCGAAAACGATAATAATGCTCATTATCCGGGTCTTCTGCGATCAGGCGATCCATCGCCTCAACCGCCTCCCCATGCTCACCTTTTCGCAAGTGGCGAACAGCGTCCTGATACTCTCTGGGCATACGTGGGCGAAACAAAAATATCCCCGCGACGATCCAGCCCACTGCTGCCCCCACCAGGGGTAGCAGAAATTGTGGCAGCAGCGTCACACCCAGCAGCAATGCGCCGACTGATGGCGCAAACAGCGACAGCCAACGCAGTCGTTCTTCACGACGCATCCGCCCGCCAATAATGATGGCGCTGCCGATAAGAAAGCTAAGCACCAGCGCCATCTGCACTGTCGGAACCCAATCAGCTTCTCCAGCGAAGGCGTTTAAAATAAGACTGAGCAGCCCGGTCACGCCCAGTAGGAGAGCCAGTGCGCGCAGGCGTGACGGCCCCAGAAAAAGCTGTACTTGTTTAATCATGACCCTATCGCATCCGGCCTGCGGGCATACTCTGTCAGGCGCGCCTGATAAACATAATCATCGTGTTTCATTTCATACTGCACTATGCTGCTGTGCGTATCAACCCAGAATACGCTACGCGCATCATAACCTCCACCCAGACAATGATACCCTGCTACATCATACGACTTTCCCCCGATTTCCAGCATCCCGTGGCCAACCACCTCTACCTTGTGGTGTACTACCTCAGCAATCGGCAGTTGGCTGTCTGCGTCAGGAAAACGTAGTGTAAAGATCGATATTTCAGGGTCTTTTTCTGCTATGTATGGGATCACCGGCCCCAAAAACACCAGTGTTGGGGGGCAGATTATGGCAGATTCCGGCAGCGAAATTTCCTCGTAATGGCTTTGCGCCCGATCAATCGACTGGATGATCTGCACTTGCCCATCAAAAAATGTGCAGCTCGTTCTTAATTCCCGTTTCACCGCTCCACGCAGACTATACAATCGCGTATCAAACCGCCCAACTTCCACTTTACCACTGCGCAGAGCCTCCACCAGCAAAACCATCATATGACTGTCTGAACGTGTCTCGCGATCAACCCGCACAATTTGCGAGCCATCAGGTAGTTCATGAATCGCCCATGCTTCTGTGATTCCAGCCAATTCATGGTTACGATAATAAATATAACGCCCGCTTGCAACGAACTTTTCCTGAAGAGATACCGGGTGTAACTGGCGCATAAGTAGGTTACGAGAGTTCTAAAGTAATACGCTTATTGATTCGCCCTTTGCTCTTGTAATCCGCGATTCTCAGCGTGCCAACTTCCCGTGTATTGCTGACGTGCGTACCGCCATCGGCCTGCAAGTCCAGCCCGACAATTTCCACCGTCCGCACTTCTGCAATCCCCTCTGGCAGCAGATTGATCTTCGTGCGAATCAAATCAGGTATCTGAAAAGCTTCCTCACGCGGCAGGATTTTCACCCGTACATCACGTGCTGCTTCGACCTCTGCATTAATCTTAGCCTCAATCTCATTGACCAGTTCTTTTTCCATGCGCTCAAACTCAAAGTCCAGCCGTCCACGCAGCGGTTCCATATTGCCACCCGTCACACTGGCCTGGTAATCACGCCAGATCACGCCACACAGGATGTGCAGTGCGGTATGGGTACGCATAAGCTGGTAACGCCGCTCCCAGTTCAAAAACCCACGCACCTCAGCCCCAACCGGCGGCAAAACATCGCCCTCGATGAGATGTGCGTTTCCCCGCTCGACCTTCATAACATTATAGGTTGTTCCATTTTCTATCAGAACCCCGGTATCATAGGGTTGACCACCTCCACCTGGGTAAAACGCCGTGCGATCCAGAAAAACCACCATCGTCTGGCTATCTGCCTGCACCACTCTGGCGGTAAAATCCCGCACACTGCTATCTGTCTGATAAAGCAGTTCTGTCATCATGATCATCCCGACTTATATCTGCCCGCATTCGGATCATCAACTCCTGCCCCTGCATCGCCTTCCAGAAAGCGATACCCTCACTGTTGCTCGATGCAACATGCCACTCGAAATGGTTTAAGTTGTGTTCTTTGAACCAATCTACCAGCGCATTCACCAGTGCCCGGCCTATACCCTGACCTCGATAAGGCGCATCGACATAAATATCGGCCAGGAAGCCGCCTGATTCCTGCTCAAACATTTCCGGCACAAGATCAACCACCACCCCCAGCACATAACCAATCACCTCGCCCTTATACTCCGCCACCAGAACGCGCGTATAACGATCATGCAGGCGATTTGCCATGTGGCGGGCATATAACCTTGCCCCATCCGGGGCAGCACGTGGTAAGTTGTGATTAAGGCTCTGATGATGATTGACCAGCTTCTCCCACAACTGCCCCACGCTGGCAGCATCCGCAACTAACGCAGGCCGAACTATAATTCCATCCACATGAACCCGATCCACTCCGAAGCGCCCAGCGCGCGCCAGAACGCCTGCTCCACAGGCTGGCGCGGCGACACCTGAACGACAATATGCTGAATTCCCTGTTGAGCAAACCATGCTTTTAATGGCTGTAACAGGAGCTGTCCCGCACCGCTTCCAGCGCTGTGTACTCCAATCACAAGTTCGCTCACCACCCCGACACATTCCGGGGCAACCCCTGGCAAGTTGTCCTGAACAAGGCCAATACTATAGCCCACTACTTCACCCTGCTGCCGGGCGACCACAATCTGCCAGTGGTCATCGGCCAACCAGCGCTCGACAGCGGCTGACCATTTTTCCCGGCCACTCGGCAGCAAACGCAGGCGGCGATCTGTGAGCTGCTGCAAAGTCATCCGCTCATGCCATAATGCAGCCATAGCAGGCACATCATCAACTGTAGCAGGGTGTGTGGTGATATTAGAGGTCTTTTCCATAGTATTATTGCGAGAGGATAGCATCGCTACTGGCGCAAAGCAAGTTAAAATATACCCTATGAGTATACTACCTAACGACCTACCTGCTGAAGAACTTCCCTACTGGATGCGCCAGGCACGTCGTGGCTGGGACTGGGGTTTGCTGCTTGCATTATTGTTCGGCCTGGTTGCTGCCTGGCCGTTTATTTTTCAACCGGGCCTCCCTCGCACCAACGCCAGCGAAAACCATGTCTTTATGACGACAGATTACAGCCAGGCGCTGCGCGAAGGACGTCTCTATCCTCGCTGGTCCCCCAATGCGCTGGGGGGTTACGGCGCACCTATCCCACATTATTACCCGCCGGGCGCACCTTATCTTGCAGCGTTGGTCGAGATTTTCTTTACTAACAACCCGGTGGATGCAGTACGAGCTGTCTATATTCTGTCTTCCTGTTTGGCTTCGCTTTCAGTCTATCTGTTTGTACAACGCCGGGTCGGCGCGGCGGCCGGGCTGCTTTCTGCCGCTTTATACGTCCTCAGCCCCTATATCACCCATGTTGCACCCCATACACTGGGTGATTTGCCTATCGTCCTCGCGCTGGCTTTAAGTCCTCTGCTCCTGTGGGCTGCAGACCGTCTTATTTCACTCAACCAGCCACAGGACTGGATTTTCACGGCCCTGCTCACTGCGGCACTGCTTCTCACACATTTACAGTTGGCACTGACTGTGCTCATGCTGGTGGCGCTGCTCTTGCTCTATTATCTGCGTCAGGCTGAAAATACCATTCGCAGACTGCCCCTGCTAGCGGCGATTACCTGTGGCATCTTGGCCGCAGCGTTTTACTGGCTGCCTGCCCTGCGGGAATACCATATGGTAAGCTGGCAGTTTCGTGCGCCCCGCCGCGATCCCGTGCTCTCTTTAAGCGGTTTCATTCAACCCTTCCAACCTGTTGATCTCAACGAATTGATGCCACAGCCACAGTTAACAGTCGGTCTGCCCCATCTTTTCATAGCATCAGCAGCACTCGCCAGTTTAATTGTGACTCGACAGCATAAACCATTCCACTTATTTTTTCTGTGTGCGGCTTTAGCGTTGCTCATAGCAGGCAGTCTACTGCTGCCACAGGCTACCTGGCTGCTGGGATTGGGTATGTTATGTCTGTCTGTCGGCAGCAGTGCTGTGCTATCCCTGCGACCATACTGGCCCCAGCCACTCCAGCGTCCTTATCTGGCGATCCTGCTTATCGTTTTGATCATCACAACCCGTTCTGTCTGGCTTTCACCACGCTGGCCAGCGTCTTTCGGCAGCACCCGCCCCATCGACC